>USLV01000001.1 GCA_900555705.1 uncultured Oscillospiraceae bacterium
GATGTGTATAAGAGACAGCGGTTACCGTATTGGCAGCCATCAAAGCCGCTGAGGAGATCGCCGCGCAGACAACGTCGCGGCCTGCTTCGGCAGCTCCGCTGTGTCCCTGTATCCGGAATCCGCGCAGCCGCCCGTCCGGCATCGTCAGAAATCGCACCCGTGTCATGGACGATTATTCTGCTTCAACCGTCTCGTCCGCAGCCTTCGCACGGGCCGCCCGCTGATGGATGGCACCGATCTGCACCTTGGTATAGGGCTGACGATGGCCCAGCTTGCGCTGGCTGCCCTTCTTCGGACGATAGGTGAAAACCGTGATCTTCTTGCCCTTGCCGTTCTTGAGAACGGAGGCATCGACACTCGCGCCCTTCAGATACGGCGCGCCGAGCTTCAGCTCCTTGTCGTTGTGGAGAGCCACCACTTTGTCAAACGTGACAGCGGCCTCTTCCGCGGCATCCAGCTTTTCAATGAACAGAACGTCGCCGGTCTGTACCTTGTACTGCTTGCCGCCGGTCTCGATAATGGCGTACATAGAGAAACCTGCCTTTTTTCAGTCTCGCTGGTATCGGGCGGCACCCAAAAGGGCGCACTTCCAGAATGGCCCGTTCCATGCGGCAACCGTTATTTTAGCATGATTTTCCCGCCCTGTCAATGCTTTTCGGCAAAATAACTGTGAACAAATGAGGCTGGTCCAGGATGTCATGTTTTGAGAGAAGAGAGATCTATGAAAAAGCAGTAGTCGCTGTGACCGCTGCGTTTGCGGTGAAGGTGATAAACCGCTGATAACGCGAAAGATAGACCAGCCTCGGTTGTCGTGAAAACGACGGCCGAAGCTGGTTTTTTACACTTATTCCGAGACGAGATGCACGAGATGGGCAATGCCGGGAATGCTCTCGCCCTGCTGGGAGGAGGTCGGGGACATCAGGGCGCCGGTGCCGATGAACAGCACGCTGTTCAGCTCCCTTTTCTCCATCTTGCTGAGGATATAGGAGCAGACGACGGCCGCTGAACAGCCGCAGCCGGAGCCGCCCGCGTGGACGTCCTGCTTTTCGCGATCATAGATCATCAGTCCACAGTCGCTGTGGCGGCTGCCGAGTGTGATGCCCTGCCGGGAAAGCAGCTCATGCAGCAGATCGCTGCCGACCTGCGACAGGTCGCCGGTCAGGATAAGATCATAGTCCTCCGGAGATGTGCCGGTATCCTTGAGGAAATTGGCGATGGTATCCGCTGCGGCCGGGGCCATGGCAGCCCCCATGTTGTTGGCGTCGTTGATGCCGAGATCGGTTACACGGCCGCCGCAGACCGCCGCGATACGGACGCCGCTGCCGCCCATGCCGATGATGGCGGAGCCGGATGCGGTCGCGGTCCACTGGGCCGACGGGGGGCGTTGGCCACCGTATTCAAGCGGCAGGCGGAACTGCCGCTCGGCTGCGCAGAAATGGGAGGAGGTGACGGCGGCACAAACATCAGCGGCTCCGCTGTCGACGAATATGGCGGAAAGCGCCATGGTCTGCGCCATCGTGGAGCAGGCGCCAAACTGGCCGAACAGCGGGATCTTGAATTCCCGCAGCCCGAAGGTGGAGGCGATGTTCTGGTTGAGCAGGTCGCCGCAAAAGAGATAGTTGACCTGTGATGGCGGAAATCCGGCTTTGTCCAGCGCGCGTGTAAGCGCCTCACGTTGGAGGGCGCTTTCCGCCTTTTCCCATGTTTTTTCCCCGAGGTGGGTGTCCGCGAAAATCGCGTCAAAATAGCGTGCAAGCGGCCCTTCTCCTTCCTTTTTTCCCACAACCGCGGCATAGCCGAGGATGGTCGGTCGGCTGGACAGCGTAACGGTGAATTGTCCTTTTCTCTCCGGCATGATCGTCCTCTCCTCTCTACAGCAGTTGCAGCACGAATAGCACCAGGCCGTAGACGATGGAGGCGGTGATGCCATAGACCAGCACGGGCCCTGCGATTACGAACATCTTGGCGCCGAGCCCCAGGATAAAGCCCTCGCTTTTAAATTCGATGGCGGGAGAAACGACTGCGTTGGCAAAGCCTGTGATCGGGACGAGCGTCCCCGCGCCGCCATGCTTGGCGATGTCGTCATAGATGTTGAAGCCGGTCAGTACGACGCTCAGCAGGATCAGCGAAACCGAACAGAGCAGTCGTGCGTCCTTCTGCTCCATGCCGTTTTGCTGACCGAGATCGATGATAACCTGTCCAATGGTACAGACCAGACCGCCGATCAGAAAGGCCTTGAGGCAGTTTTTGATTACCGGCGAGTTGGGCGACGCCTGCTTGCTGAGCTTTTTGTACTCCTGATTGGTGACGTCCAAAAAGATACCCCCTTGTTATAATAGCCGGACGGCGTGCCGGCAGCTTTTGCCACTAGTATACCGGGAAATAGCGGGAATATACTCCTTAGAGGGAGAGATGCTTATCCGCCGGATTGTTGAGTACATGGCCGTCGATATCGTAGCGCGAGCCGTGGCAGGGGCAGTCCCACGTCTGCTCCTCCTGATTAAAGAGCAGCGCGCAGCCCATATGAGTGCAGAAGGGGTGGACGGTGTGCAGGCTGCCGCTGCTATCCTTGAATACGCCGACCTTCTCGCCCTTCATCGAGACAACGGCCCCCTCGCCTGCGTGCAGTGAATCCACCGTCTCCTTCGGAAGCCGGAAAAAGCCACCGATGTAGTTCTTCAGCATATCGGTATTTTCCACCACGAATTTTTTGGCCTTGGCCGCCGGGTCAAAGCGGGCGGGGGAAAAGACATCGGCGTGGGGATTGAATTTGCCGGTGAGCTCGTCGCTGATGATGTCTGCGGCCACCATGCTTCCGGTCATGCCCCATTTGCCGAAGCCGGTCGCAAGATAGACCCGGGGCGCGAGCAAATCGTCGAGCTGCTTATACCGGCCGATAAAGGGAATGCCGTCGTGGGTCATGCAGTCCTGTGCCGACCAGCTCGCGACCGGTTTCCCATCCGGATACCAGTTCTTTGCCGCCTTTTGCAGCTCGTGATGGTGGTTCTCCCGGCATTCGTGGCCGGTTTTGTGATTGCCGCCGCCGACCAGAAGCCCCGCCGCTCCCTCCGACGTCGTATAGGAGCGAAAGGAACAGGTTCCTTCCTCGAGGCCCCAGTAAAGATGCTGCATGGATGGAACGTCTTCCAGCGCGATCAGATAGGAGCGTTCCTGCCAGAGCCGCGCGAAGTAGAGCCCGGCCTTGTCCATGAAGGGGAAATGGGTTGCGAGTACAACCGTGTCAGCGGAGATGCTGCCGTGCTCTGTTTGGATGCTGCCGGAGAGCTGGCTTGTCTCGTGCGGCATCGCCTTGGTATGGGGATAGATCGTGACGCCGTCCGCTGTCAGGCGTTCGGCAAGGCCATAGGCAAAGCGGAGCGGCTGCATACAGGCCTGTTCCGCGAAGCGGACGCCGCCCGCTACCGAAAAGGGAAGCTCGGTTCGCGTGACGAAGGTCGCGGGAAGCTCCAGACGCGAGGCTGCCGTAACTTCCTGCTCTACCTCAAGCAAATGAGCGGGATCAACAGCATAGGCGACCGCATCGCAGCGCCGGAAATCACAGTCGATGTCCGCTGCGAGTGCCGCATACTCTTCAACCGCCTTCTGGTTGGCGGCCGCATATTGTGCCGCGCGTTCCTGCCCTTGATCCTGTAAAAGTCGCGCATAGGGCATGCCGTGTTGGGCGGTAATTTTGGCGGTTGTACGGGCTGAGGTGCCGCCGCATAAGGGACCGGCGTCGATGACTGTGACGCGGTCGATCCCCTTTTCCCGCAGACGCCAGGCCGTCAGCAGGCCGCACAGACCGCTGCCGATTACCAGCACATCGGTTTGGATGTCTCCCTGTAGAGACGGCAGCTCCGGCGGCTGTAGTTGCTGCTGCCAGACAGAAGTCAGAGATTGCATAAAAATCCGCCCTCCTTTTTTCAACAGTGTTTCCGAAAAAAGGAGGGTTATACGCGACGAAGAAACAGTAACCGCCTTCCTGCTGGAAAACAGGAAGGCGGTTTGTCAGCGGTTATTTTCGGCCGAATCGTCTGGATTTTCCAGAAATGCCTCAATGAGATAGCGCGGCCGTGCCTTGACCTCGCTGTAGATCTTACCGATATAGGTGCCGAGGATGCCGACACAGAGCAATTGGATGCCGCCGAGCAGCCAGATGGAACAGACGATGGCCGTCCAGCCCGGTACTGTCCAGCCGCAGAAATAGGAGATCAGCGCATAGAGCAACCCCAGCAGACTGGCGGCGGAGAAGAGCAGCCCGAGATTCGAGATGAGGCGGAGCGGGCGAACGCTGAAAGAGGTGATCCCCTCAAGGGCAAATCCCAGCATTTTTCGAAACGGATATTTCGACTCGCCGGCCAACCGCTCCCGTCGTTCGTAGGTGACGGTGGCGGTTTTATAGCCGATTGTCGGGACGATGCCACGCAGGAACAGGTTGACCTCGTGATATTCCGAAAGGCCGTCCAGCGCCCGTCGACTCATCAGCCGATAATCCGCATGGTTCGAGACGACCTCGGCGCCAAGCAGCCGCATCAATTTGTAAAACCCCTGTGCGGTCACGCGCTTAAATGCCGTGTCGGTGTCCCGGCGGCTGCGGACACCATAGACGATGTCGCAGCCCTCGTGGAAGCGGTCTATAAACTGATCCAATACCTCAATGTCGTCCTGAAGATCGGCATCCAGCGAGACTGCGCAGTCTGCCCGTTTCCGTGCCGCCATGAGTCCGGCCAGCAGCGCATTCTGATGACCGCGATTGTGCGTCAGCTTGAGTCCGCTGACGAGCGGATCGGCGTGATGATATTCCTCGATCAGTGCCCAGGTTCTGTCGCGGCTGCCGTCGTCGACAAACAGAATGCGGCTGGCCGGGGAGGCCTTGCCGTCCGCCATCATGCGGCGGAGCTTATCTGCCAACCGTTTCACCGTCTCAGGAAGAACGGCCTCTTCGTTGTAACAGGGAACCACTAGGTATACCACGGATGCCACGCTCATCGTCCTTTCACCGCTGTTGATGATAGGAGTATTATACCCGTTTATCCGACAATTGGCAAATATGCTTTTGCGCGCCATGTAATACGGCCCAGCGGCCTTGCGGCTGATTTCCGGCATGGAGCGCGGGGCGGGGGATTACAGTCGGCAGGCTACCGCTGGATTATATCCATCTTTGCCTATCCCCTGCGATATTGTCCGAAACGTCGGCATATGGCATGACCGACAGTGTTGTGCACGATCTATGAACAAATGAATATACCTGACCAAGCGGCATAAAAGGGGGGGAGAAGTTATGCAAACCATCGTGTTTCTCAATATCAAGGATGGGGTCAGAAAGACAATCAGTCGGGTTTCGGTACTATAAAGCTGTAACAGAAAACACGTGGAAATCGGCAATAAAATGCACCGTTAAGAAGGCCATTGTCTATTCTGTGAGCGTCCGCCAATTCACGTTCTGGAATCGGGCCGCACCTTCAGCAACCTGCACGCCGATATATCCTCGGAGCGCCTGCATATGGCTAAATTGACATATCTCTTTGCCATTCAAAAAAATTGTTAACAATGAACCGTTTAGATGCAATACAAACCGAAAGCTCTCTCCAACTCGTATACCGGTGGGGATTTTAATCAAATCACCGGCCGGTTCCCATACCTTGAGTGTGCCGTCAGCATCCATCACTACACAGGTAAAGCTGCTTAGATCTTGTGCAGCACGAGTCACCAGCATCGCGCCACCGGTGTTTAGTAAGGTGATATCTGCTTCTAATTGACCGTCGTCATAGATCTCAGAAGAAAGCAGCGCTGCGGTTTGGTCGGCAACACCCTCCGCTCCGTTATCGACTTCCCGCCAAGACATCCCCATGGGCTTCAATCCAGGGATATTACTGATAAATCCAGGGTGGACACAATGGAAACGGCAATGGGCGGCATGTTCTCCGTCGGCGGTGATGGCGGATAGTTCGGTTTGCCCGGGTATAAGCCCCTCCCAAACGGAATGGTCATCGTTTTCTTCAACCAGTGACACCGCGCAAGGATCATATGACCAAATGTAACGACCCGAAACAGCCTGACGAATTGGCGGGTGGGATGGCAGGGTAAACCGTTTGCCGGGCTTACCGGCCAGGTTTATTCTGTACGGCAAATCATCCCGCTTTTCTCCAATCGATATGGCAAGCAGGGGAGATCGAGTATCGCTTAAAGATGTCAGCAGATATTCCAAAATCTCTCTTTCCCAAATGGCAGCCTGTTCCAGCGGCGCCATCACCCGATTGACCAGCCGTTTGTCGAAAGTGGTATAGAGTTTTAGCAGCAGCATTTTTGCCTTTCTTGCATTTTTGACCACTTTGCGATATTGAGCGTAAATATATTCTGCATTCGCCAGATAACCCAGTTCTCCCAGATGTCGAATCCGATCGCTCATCAACTCTTTATGCTCACAGATGACGGATATAAACCGATAGTCCAAAAAGCAGCCGGTTTCCACACATTCCTGTAAAAAGGACTGAAACGCATTATAAACTGACATCCCATAAGTGTAATATATCTGGTGTTCCCGTATGATATCGTTGGGAAAGATGTATTCGTAGCTGTTGACACTGTCCAAATAGTCTCGAATTCCCCGACGAATCAAAGGGATGTTGAGAACGTGATCGCGAGGATACCAACAGAGGAATTCAATTCCATTTCCCTGATATTTTTGTGCAACCAGTGACGGTGCTTCTCGAAACGCGATTTCCATACTGGCGTAGTCCACCGTCATGCGGGTATACTGTTTGTTTTCATTATATGATACCACATAATACACTTCCTGTTCATCGTCATATCCATAGATGAACAGGTCGTGAAAGTTGTGCCAGCTTTTATAGGGCCGGGTATGTGGAATATAATATTCGTCCACTTCAAGATAAGGGTAATTCCCGACATCAATGTTTTCCCGCAGAAATTCGATCAACGTACAACTGCGGCGGGCAAGCCATGCCCGGCTGACCCGTTGGTAATAAACAAACGGACAGGCTTTCCAGACGGAATAGGGAAAGTAGAAATCCGCACGAAAATCTTTCTTATCCGTTGTGTCTGTCTTAACGGTTAATTGAATGTAATTGTTATAAAGCCATGTGTCGGCTTCCGCATGGTTGAGGACAATTCCAAGGATATCCGCATGGTAGTGGTAGCATTTGACAGGAGTATCGGCAAGGGGCAAGATTCGTTTCATAAGATAGACCACCTTTCATTTACAGATGACGCCATCTGTTAACAAGGGCAGACACGGTCTTTCGGGATAAAAATAGGCGCTGGCGGCGTTGTCCTCGTTGCCGGGCGTTAGCCCGGCGGCCTCGTCCGCCTTGCCAGTGCCCGTTTTTCTACCCGAAAAACTCCACAGGACCGGACGGCGGTCAAAAAGGGCGCTGCCGTCGTTCTCGGATTTGGCGGGCGTTAGCCCACCTGTATCCTGTGGCCTTGCCAGCACCGCCTTTTGTTCCGCTGTCCGACGTGTTTGTCCTTGTCAACCGATGGTGACCTGCTCGTTTTATAGAATACGGGCATCCAGATGAAACGTCTGCCCGCTGACACCGCTGAAACAATCGGACGCGGCATAAAGCAAAAAATTCACCAGATCATCCAGCGCGTCCGTACCATCCAACACACTTTGCTTTCTGGCCCGTGCAACCTTGTCCTCCCGACCATCATTAAGGCCGGTCTGTATAAACCCGGGGCAGACACTGTTGACAAGAATGTTATGTGCTCCCAGTTCTTTTGCCAGAGACTTGGTAAAGCCCGCGATAGCCGCCTTGGAGGTGGCGTAATTGCTTTGTCCCGCACTGCCGATCTGACCCATTAAAGAGGAAATATTAAACACCTTGCCCTTGCGGCGTGTTCGCATGTGTACGGTAAAGTATTTGCAGCATAGAAAACAGCCTGTCAAATTTACGTCAATCACCCGCTGCCATACCTGTGTCTGCATATGTTCTACCGAATCGTCAGCACAAATACCGGCATTGTTGATCAAAACATCCACATGCCCGAAATGCGCCAATGCCTGATCGTATAGAAGCCGTACGTCCTCCTCTCGCGATACATCCGCTTTCACTATCAGACAATCGGTCTGATGAGATATATCCCGATATAGTTCCAGAGCCTCCCGCTCGCTTTGGCAGTAGTTGATGACGACATGTGCGCCCTCCCTTGAGAATGCGCGTGCCAGCGCACTGCCGATGCCTCTCGAGGAACCGGTGATCACCACAACTTTATCTTTCAAATTAATAATCATAGCGATATCCTATTCATTATGAGATTTGGACACCCGACATATATTTCTGCCCCTGTAGATGAAACAGATACGCATACTGTCCGTCCAAAGCCATCAGCTCCCGATGAGAACCGTTTTCTATGATCTTTCCGTTCTCCATCACCAAAATACGATCCATCAGCACGGTATTGGACATTCTGTGTGAAATCATCAGCAAGGTTTTATTCTCATACAGTTTCTTGAAATACGCCAGTATCCGATGCTCCGCTTCCGGGTCGAGAGAGGCGGTTGGCTCGTCCAAAATAATGGTATCAGATCCGCGAAAGACCGCGCGGGAAATAGCCAGCTTCTGGTTTTGTCCTCCGGACAGCTCCACGCCGTCCGGATCAAATATTTTGCCGACAAAAGTGTCCAGATTGCCGTTTCGATCAAAAATATCGTTGTGAAAATCAGAAAAGGCGAGGGCATCCCATATCCGGGCGTCGTCCTGCGTGTTGGCGGGATTGGATACGCCCACATTTTCTCTCACAGTAAAAGCATATACGTTATAATCCTGAAACACACTGGACAGGCGGGAACGCAGGCTTTTGATATCCAGACAGCGCACATCCATGCCGTTGATATAAATAGAACCGGAATCGGGTTCATAAAATCGCATCAGCAATTTGATAAGCGTAGTTTTACCGGAGCCGTTAATGCCGATGAGCGCGACCTTTTCTCCTTTGTTGATATGAAAGTTCACGTGGCTGAGAACCTGGCGGGCGGTACCGGGATAAGTAAAGCAGACGTCCCGAAATTCAATGGAGTTGATGGCATTGATCCGGAGCTCTCCCGAGGTCACCTCGCTTTCACTCAACAGGAAGTAGCGTTTGAAGTCCTCTATTTTCTGGTTATAACCGATATACATCGAGATGCTGCCGATCAAGCCGCTGATTCTGCCGGACAAGTTGCCGTAGAGGCCGGGGATATAGTTCAGATCGCCCAGCGTATAGGTGCGCCCGATAATCCGTATGATAATATAAACCTGTATACCAATATTCAGGGCTGTTTGCGGCAGTCCAAGGAGGATATTGATAAAATTATTTTTCTTGTTAAAGGATTTGCGCCGCAGGAACAGCTCTTTGTCCTTTTTTAAAAATCGTGCCAGCAACGTATCGGCCATGCCGAAAAAGCGCAGCTCTTTGGCCGCCTTTTTATTGAACAGCAGCGAGTGGATATAGCCGTTCTGCCGGTCCTCCCGGAAAATGCTTTTGTCAAACTCATACCGCCGTTTCTCCAGTCCCTTTCTGAAAAGGAAGCTGGGGATCAGCGACAAAAAGGTAAGCAGTGTCAGCCAGACGTTGATCCGCAGGGTCAGTATCAGCGCCGTAATCAGGTTGACGATAGTAGTGAAGGTGCCAACGGTGGAAAACACAATTTCATGCATGGCATGAGAATTGTTGCGGCTGCGCGACATATCATCAAACTTATCCGGTATATCGAAATAAGAGATATCGATATCGGCCGATTTCCTCATCAGGGAAATATTGATATAGGTTAACAGATTCTGAGTCTGCAGACCGGATATTTTTCCGCCGAAATCGCTGATAAAGGTTACCAGAATACTGATGCCGAAATATAAAACCAGGCTGGACACAACGGAGGCCCATAGCGAAGCGTCGCCGGTCACATCGGTGCTCAGGATAGCCGAAATGTCGTCAATGATTCCCTTCATCACGTACATGTTGAAGAAAGGTACGATTCCCGTTATGAGGTTGATGGTCATAATAACGAAAAAATTGCATTTATTGGCCTTAAAAACCAATTGCAGGCAAAAGGCGTAATTGCGAATGAAATTTTTCAGCTTTCCAATCATACCGTCACCCCCGCCGCCTCATCCACGAAATTCGAAGCCTGCAGATTGAACAAATACGCATACCGTCCGTTTCGTGCCATCAGTTCTTCATGGGTGCCATCCTCCAGCACCACGCCATCCTCAATCACCAGGATTCGGTCCATCAGCGTTGTATTCGACAGCCGGTGGGAGATCATCAGCAGGCCGCGACCGCTATACAGCCGCTCAAACTGTCGGAGGATTTCATATTCCGCCACTGGGTCGAGAGAAGCGGTTGGCTCGTCCAGAATCACCATATCCGCCTTGCGGAACGCGCCGCGGGCAATGGCCAGCTTTTGCTTTTGCCCGCCGGACAGCTCCAGTCCATCGTCTGAAAAATCCCGGCTGATATCGACGTCAAGAGAATCTATTCGTTCCAGAATGCCATGATCCAGTTCGGCGAGAGTCAACGCCTCCCGGATGCGGGCGTCGTCCTCCCGGTTTTCATAATCTGACATTGCCACATTGTCTCTCACACTGAGCGAATAGGTGATATAATCCTGAAATACCGTGGAAAACACCTGGCGCAAGCTATTTAGCGTATACGCCTTGATATCCAGACCGTTTATGAGAATCTGTCCCTCATCCACATCATAAAATCGCAGCAGCAGCTTGACAATGGTAGACTTTCCGGCGCCGTTCAGTCCAACCATGGCAATCTTCTCATGGCCCTGAATCCGCAGATTCAGATGGTTCAGAACCGGCTGTTCTGTCAGCGGATAGGTGAACATCACATCTCGGAATTCAATGGTTTCCAGCTTTTTCAGTTTTCTTGTTCCGTTGTCCGGCACAAAGGCCTTCAGCTTCATAAAGGAATCATATTTTTCAATGGTATAAGAGGTCTCGCCCAAACGCGCGATATTGTCAACGAGGTTGGTAAAGCTGCTCTTCAGGGTCGAAGTCATCCCGAGCAGATAGGCGAAATCGCCGATGGCGTTGCGTCCCTGAAAAATGCCCAGCAGCACCATGTACATGCTGATCCCGATCCCAATCGTAGGCAGCATATTGCACAAGGAGTCCGCAAATCCCAGACGAACCGTCAGCCTTCTTTTTCCGCTGATATACGTGTTCCAATGCTGCCTGTATTTGTCCACCACCATATCGGACATGTCGTAAAACCGGACCTCCTGTGCGGTTTGCTTGCCCATAGCCACTCCGGCCAGATAGGAGACGCGGCGCATGATATTCTGGGTCTGCAGACCGTACTCGAACTGACGGCGAAGATACCGGCCCCGTGTGAAGAGAGGCGGCAGGGTAAACAGAACAATCACCAACGGAATCCAGGCATTGGTGGACAAAATGGTAACGGTGGTAGAGATGACAAGCGAGATCGTATTAATGATAAAGCTGAGGGTTCTCGTATACAGGACGCTCAACTGGGATTTCCCATTATTGGCCTGCTCAATATGGTCATAATACCGGTCGTTGTCAAAATAGGAGATGTCGAGCGACGCCACTTTTTGTGCCATTTCCGTGTTGATATACTGATTGAAGCGGAGCTGCTGGGTTTCCCCGATCAACGAGGAAGCAAAATTGAGCAGGGTGAGGCCGAGAGAGAGCGCGGTAGAAACCAGTATCCAGAAACCCACCGGTTCCACCGCTTCATGGAAAGACCAGTGATTGATCAGCGCGAAGCTGAGGGTGTTGATCAGTTCCCTGCCGCAGTACATGAGCACAAAAGAGGACAGGGTATTGATCAACGTGACGATTGTGGTCACCACGAAGAGACCGGGACTCGACATAAAAACCTTTTTGACGGAAAATGCGAGGAGCTTTAATAAAGCCAGCCGACCGCCGGTATCCTTTTTATTCTTTTCAGAGGCAGAGGGGCCCTTTACCATAATAGTTCACCAGCCAATTCTGTATAATCAACGGCCAGTCAGGATGACTCCGTTTCCTCGCCCGGACTGGTCGAAAAATTTGCGCCGTTAATGATCCGCCGTGGGAGACAACTCGCGTTGAAGCCGGAACAGGAGCCGGGTATACGCATTGGATGGGTATACCCGGCTGTCCATGTTATGTCATGATCCTTGGGAAACGGTTTATTTCCATATTTCCCGTGGCGGGTAACGTCCCGCCACGGGCATGGTTCAATGTTCTCTCAGCCGTCCGGCCCAGCGCTGCTGCGCAGGGCCGGTGAACGGCGTGAGGTTATTATACCGTGACCAAAGGGATGTTACTTCGAACCGCCGGAACAGTCACCAGAGCAGCTGCCAGCGCAGTCGCCGGAGCAGGTTCCGGCGCAGGTTCCGCCGCATGCGCCCTCGCAATCGCCGGAGCAGGTTCCCGAGCAGGTAAACCAGCAGCTGCTGGCGGCCGCCACAAAGTCCGTGTTCTGATTGCCCAACATATAGGTCATAAAAACGCCTCCTTGTTATGGTTTCAATCGTCCAAGCTATTGGGATACATTGTTCACACCATATCTTGTGTATGCTCGCTCAGTATGGCTCCTGTCGCATCGCAGCCTGGACAGTAAAGGACCGAAAAGGTTACTTTGAGCTCGCGGTACTCGAGCGGCAGCTGCCATGACAACTGCCCTTGCAGCCGCCATCGCAATTGCCCGCGCAGGAACTATAACAGCTGCCCGTACAACCGTCACAGGAACGGGCCACCGGAGACATTGCATCGGCTCCGCCCAGCAAATAATTCATGAGAAGTCCTCCTTTCTGCTAAGATGGATCCGCTATGTATGCCAAACGGATCGACTCTTTGAGAGCCCCGCCTGTCGGCGGACGAAAGTCATTTCGAGCTGCCTGCGCAGCTGTCTTTGCAGGAACCGTGGCAGTCGCCACTGCAGGCCCTGGCGCAGGCAGCCTCACAATCGCTTGTGCAGGCGGCCGTGCACCCGCCGCTGCAATAGTGAATGCACCAGCCGGCAGCCGGTATAAAGGCACCCTGATTTTGGCCAGTTAAATAGGTCATGTGTTTTTTCCTCCTTTCAAAAAGACTGGTTCATCTTTTAGGCCGATGCTGCTTTGAGAAACAGGCAGACACCGCCCGGCTAATCAAACATGGGAATCACCCCCTTTTCGGAGGAATCTCCTATTCTTGTCCGCATAGGACTCATACTGAAGCCATATGATTTACAAAAAAATTCAGCTTTTTGCTGCCGACGTCGGGGGTGATCTCCTTCACATACGTGAACGTCCAACGGGTGTTCCCAAAGCCGTAGGGCTCGAGCGCTTCCAGAAAACGGGTGCGAATCTGCCGGTCCAGCTCGTCGCATTGCCTGTCCGCCGGCACAACGAGCTGCAGCTCAAAGTCGGAGATGTCCTTTTGGATCGCCCGGAACTGCAAAATGCATTGGTCAAGATAGGTGTTGACGGCCTCCACGGCATAAAACATAATGACGCATTCTATCTCCGTGCCGTCCGGCCGGGTGATCAATTCGTTGCCGCGCCCGGCCTGCACGTCCAGAATCGGATGAATATTGCCGCAGGAGCAGCTCTCTCCCGGAAGCAGCCGGGCACGGTCGCCCAGATCATAGCGGATAAAGGGCATGGCCTTGTTGTTCAGTCCTGTGACGCAGACATTACCCACTTCCCCCGGCGGTACAGGGCGGCCATTTTCTATAATTTCCACATGCACGTTGCGGGGCATCACATGCAGGTGTCCTTCGGCACATTCGAACGCAATGCCGTTGACCTCCCGGGCGCCGTATTCGTTTACTGCCGGCACCTGCATGATCTCCTCAATCGCCTGCCGGCAGGCGGGCTGTAAGAACTCGCCGGCCAGTTCAATATATTTTAAGCTTTTGATCGGCGGCAGGCCGTGGGACTGCATATGGCGGGCCAGCAGCAGGACGGTGGAAGGATGCCCCATCATCCACTCCGGTTCGAACTGAACGATATGGCGATAGTATGTATTGAGCGCTCGTTCGCTGAAATCGAGTTTGCTGAACGACAGGACAATGCCGTTTTCCCGCAGCATGATGCGAGGTGAGAACACCTGCTTGACGGTTTCACTCACATCGTTTCCCTCGTCGTCGAGTCCGCCGCTTTCCCGATAAGCAATTGAATGGAAAAACACGCATTTTGAATCCGGCATAATACCGAAGCGCTGGCGACGCCGTGACCAAAGGCTCATCAGGGAGCGAATATGCTGGTGCTTTTCCCAGTAGATGTCCAGGATTTTGCCGGTTGAACCGGAGGTCCGATCATGCAGAAGATCCTTTTTGCTGTATTCGTCGGAGAGAAAGTCGTCCGCTCTGGCGCGTACATCCTCTTTTTTCACAATGGGGAGCGATTCGAAAACCGACGCAATATCCTGACTGTCCGGTCGGATGCCGGCCCTGTCATATAGCTCTCTGTAAAAGGCTGTGTGACGGTAAGCGTACGCTACCATATCCGACAACTTGTCCTGATACTTATCCATTTGTCGAGCCCTCCGCCGACAGCGCCTGCCGCACATATTCCCACAGCTTGCCATACGAGGTCAAAATTTCATAGTCCAGCATATCGTCGTCAAATTCGATGCCGAACAGGTTTTCGATATCCACTACCAGTTTGACAAAGCTGATGGAGTCAAATTCCAGATCGTCGACCAGATCCGTTTGTTCATTGATGTCTTCGTGGGTCAACTCCTGTCGTTTCGCCGAAACCAGCACCAGGTCCTTGAGTTTAGCTTCCATGGTATTTTCCGCCTTTCTACTTTATTGTGCTTGCTGTTCCTTTGGCTTTGAAAAGATTATCTTTTTATGAACGTCAACCAACAACAGACTGTTTTCATCATGTACCAGCATGTATTTCTCGTCCATCCGTTGCCACCATTTGGAGAAAGCACGGTAGGTATCCCGGTAAAGCTCGCGATAGGAGGGCGCTTTCTCCAGCCCCACCTCCGCCATCAGCTCCGGATGATCCTTTAAGCCCAGCCGCAGGCTGTGGTAGGCAGAAAGACGTTCCAGAAGAACGATATATTCGTCGTTTTCCTCTTCCGTAATGGAGACCGGCTGCATCAACTCATACATCATATTTTGCATTTAACACACCTCTGTTTGAAATATAGATATCAATAAACGGGTCGTCGTACGTCGGCTTATCATCCGACTGGATCAGCTGCTTCTCCAACAGGGCCTTTTTGAGCTTTTGGGAAACGGCATGATTGAGATGGCTGATCCGACATTGGATTCTGGGCGAGATCGCGAGTTCTCTTGTGCCGGCTTTATGAAGATACATGCAGCGGTTGCAGATCTTGACGTCACAGCTTGTGCACAAAGGAGAGGCGTCCCGACGGCAGAATTTGCTCTGCGACAGATCGATGCCATGCTCAAGGTCTCCAATGCTGTCCATTCCGTTAAAATAAAAGGCGGGGCAGATATAGAATTTCCCGTCCGGTGCCAGCGCGGCAGTGGTCGCACCGGCAGAACAATCGATTTCATTGGTTTTGTCAAATGCATCCGTCAGCAAATTCAGAGCAGGCTTGCAGCCCGCTTCATACTGCTCGATCAGATAATCAGAGAGCGTTTCCAGCTGTTCTTTATACAGCGCGTAGTCCGCTTCCTTCCAAGACAACAGATCCTGCAGAAAAATGTTCAGTCTGGGCGACTTGACGAACAGAGCTTTTGCCATATCCGCCATATTCGACAGCGTATTGCGGGAAACCAGCAGAATGGTGGCCTCACCGCCCTCGAAACCATCATATACCTGATTGTCATGAACCGTTATGGTGCCTGCTGCTCCGTCTCTGTCGGCGCCGTTGATCTGAAAATACATATTATCCACCTGGTTCAGCCCATGATCGCATTCGCCGAGGAACACAGGAACCAACTGGTTATCGGTGCAATAGGCCAGTCCCTTTTTCAAAACTTCTTCGGACATTACTACATCGCTTTCGGGCCGGGATTCATAGGAGCAGTGAGGCGTGATATTGTCGGCGGTAATGAAATACAGATGCTTCAGGCCGATATTTCCTATCGAATTGGCTTTGGCGGTGGTAAGGGGAGCGGTCTTGCCCGTCGCCTCGCTGTACCGTTTCCAGAAATACCGATTGGCCCGGGCATTTGCTTTGTGCATATTGCAAAGAGAGATGGTGCGTTCAAAGATGGTATCCTTATCCGATGCCTCATAATTATGGGCTACGCACCATCCGCAGCCGAGTCCCACATCACAGGTATTGCAGTCATGCGGACTTTGGGATTTCCAGTCCAGCGAGATAAAAGAACGAAGCATGTCCATATTGATACCGTGTTCGATATCTCCCACAGTGAGCTTCTGATGGCCGGGACTGAAGCACATCTGCAAAAAGCGGATACAGGGATAAATAGATCCTTCACTGTCAAAGGCAAACGTCTTGTATCCCGCGCCGCAGCGATTACGATTCAAAGCCTCTGTTGTAACCGGAAGACCTACGGTAGCATTAAAAAAGGAGGTCGAAACCTTGTCCCACAGTTCATTTTCAATTACGTAATCCGCCAGTTCCATGAGCTGATTCTCGAAAATGACATCGTCACCCTCCTGCCAGACATCTTCGTACACCAGATTCGCGGTAGCGATAGAAAGACCGGTGTTCCAGAGATGAATGATGCTGTCTTTTAAATAGGGCAGGTCGGCGTGGGCAAAGGTTGCCTTTGTACTGGCACCCGGGAATTGACGCAACCAAAGCGGAACGTTTTTGATGACATCGTCATACGAGCCGGTACCGTCAATCTTCTTTCTGGACAAGTCGTGCTTCTCTTTGTTGCCGTCCAGACTGATGGTGAACGAGCAGTGTCCTTCGTGCTTCTTGAAATAAGCCTGTACCTTTTCTTTATGATACAGTGTTCCGTTGGACGAAAAGGAAAACCGGTATCGATCGAACCACTTATGGCCGGTCGCGTACATCTTTGCTACAATATAATCGCTGATTTTATCGATGAGGTCGATCTCCAGTAACGGCTCGCCGCCTATAAAATCCCACACAACGGCGTCTTCGCTACAGATATAGGGATCTTCCAACACGTAATCTACGATCTTTTTCGCTGTTTCATAGTTCATCACATGAAACTCATTTTTGCCTACCATGTAGCAATAGGTACAACGGAGATTACAGTCCTCTGTCACGCAGAATGTCAGGGTCACACATTTTCCGCTGCGCCATGACTGGGCCCCCTGTGCCATATAGACGTTTGCATCATACATTGTGTACTTCCTCGTTTCTTTTTGTTTTTCCGTTATAGGTTTTTGCCAGCGCTTTGACAAATTCGATCCTGCGAGGCGCTTTATAGCCGGAAAGCCTGTCCAGGCAATAGTTAATCAGCGCCCCTTCGCTAACCTCCTCTCCCTCCTTTATAACAATCTTGGCGCATGGCAGTTCTCCCATATATTCATCCGGCACGCCGTAAACCATGACGTCCGCCACACAAGGATGACTGAATAACACCTCTTCTACTTCCTCCGGGTAAATGTTGATTCCGCCGCTGATAATCATATTTTTTCTGCGGCCTGTCAGGTAGAGATAGCCTTCTTCGTCCAGCCGGCCAAGATCGCCGGTATACAGCCAGCCATTCCGTAAGACAGCGGTTGTGGCGGAATCATTTTTGTAATACCCCTTCATTACGTTTTCGCCGCGCACTACAATTTCGCCAATTTTTCCATGATCCAAAACCTGTCCCTGTTCATCCACCACGGCTACCGTTACACCGGGAATAGGTCGTCCAACCGAACCCAGCTTGCGAACAGAATCTTCCGGCAATAAGGCGGTTACACGAGGAGATGCCTCTGTTTGCCCGTAGGTTTGCACAAAACCAACAGTGGGGAAGGCGCTGATCAGTTGCCGCAGCTTATCCACCGGCATTTTTCCTCCGCCAAAACAGATATACCGGAGAGAATGGATGTCGTATTCCTCTCGGCGGCGATAATCCAATAGGGAGAGCAGCATAGTGGGTACGCCTGTAAAATTGGTAACGCGGCATGTCTCCACAGCAGAAAAGAATTTCTTTGCAAGAAACATTCCTTCCAAAATCACCATAGATGCCCCCAGGTAAACATGAGTCAGGAACTGCGCCGTGTTACAGTATCCAAAATACATGGGGAGGGCAATGAGAACAACATCATCTGCATTTAGAGAAAGGGAAGCGATGTTGGAACGTATATTGCACAACAGATTTTGATGAGTGAGCATTACCCGCTTGGGATGACTGAGTGTTCCCGACGTATGTAACATTACAGCAGTGGCATTTCGCCCTTCGTTATCCGCGACGCCTGCGGTCTTGATAATCCATCCTTTTTCTCCTGCCAGCTTGGTCACATGCAAGGTATCTGTGTTTAGCAGATAGATCGAGTAAGGATAAGACTCTAATATCTGAGTTAATCCCGGTTGCAGCGCTGAATTGGTGATTATCAGATCAATTTCACAATTTTCCAGCGTGCTCCGTATCTCCGGCCCTTTGGACTGAGGGCCAATGGGTATAATAGTTCTATTTGCATATAGAATTCCAAAATATGAAACAGCATAGGCAATGGAGTTGGGCAAAAATAATGCCACATGGCATGAACTTGGAGACAGGCATCGAGAGAGAGAAATGGCTATATTTGTCGCTTTTGCATGCCACTCACGGTAGGATAGCCGTTGTTCTCCTTGCGTAATCGCCGTTTTGTCGTGGTATTTCCAGCGCGACAATAGTCCACAGAGATGATCTATCATGTGAAAACCCTCCTTAATATAGATATAAGTATCACGCATATATATATTACATCACATAATTTGATAAAATCATTCCTTTTATGCTATTATATTTGAAAAATAAAACAATGTCAATAATATTAAATAAAATAATAAGATATTCGACAAAAAATATTGTTTTTATATTGTGGACAAATTTCCTTGTCATATTTATGGAGGGTGACCGATGTGCAGAAGTTGAATGGGAAAGAACGATCTTTCCGCTTCCTGTGACATCTAAGTCGGCAGATTCGAAGGTGAAATGAGATGTTGCGTGTTGATCGGCATACTTTTGCAATGCGTCTCAACCCCTTACGGGTTAACACATGTCGCATGTTTTTTGTCCTGTGCCATATGGAAAAGAGCAGGTTCCAGTCAACATACATGATCGTTTCCATGGACGGAAAGCACTGGATCAGGAAATAGCGGCTGCAGCATGCGGGGATGTGTCTGAATTCTGTTAAGTGACGAGCCGTTAGCACGGAACGGTACATGTCTTTTATATAGATTTTATTGCATGAGTACGAGACTGGTCGTTTGATTTTCCTTATAAAACAAAGAACCGGGCTTTTAGCCCGGTTCCGCGACACTGCGAACTTTTTTCTTTTTTCAGATCCTGATAATCATCAAAAGCTGTGATGAAACAAAAGAGCGAAAGAAATTTTCGCTGACGTTGACGGCCCTGGCAAGGCCGGCCGCGTTGTAAACAGTAGATGGAAGAATCATCTGTGAAAGCGATCTGCACAGTGGGTTTCGTATGGTTTCATCGAGTCACGATAAAATAACCTCTGCCAAGTCCTGGCGGATTTTGTGCTCTGATGGTGCAGGATTGACGGAGGTTTTTAGCTCTGTCACAGCAGACTGACCCGACAAGTGAATGTCACCCCAACGAACATCTACAGGTGATACCTTGACCAATAGATAGTATCCCACGAATCGGATTTCCGGCAAGCGCACCTGCATCGCACAGCGATGGTATGGGACTGTTTTACGCGCATCATTTACGTAAATAACCAAAGCCTAGATAAGATAATATCTGCGCTTTGATTATTTGTTTTGTTGTAACAGAGTAAATGAAAACAGCCTTTCGGCTGGCATGGTCACTTCACAATGTCGTCGCTATCCACACGGGTTTCTGCCCTTTTGAACAATTTTCCCAGAACCCTGCGGTTCGCCGCCTGCTCCTACAATAAAGAAAAGAACAGCCCGCCCTGTCGGGCAGACTGTTCTTTTTTTGGTGGGCGTAAACGGACTCGAACCGCTGACCTCTTGCGTGTGAAGCAAGCGCTCTAACCAGCTGAGCTATACGCCCGTAAAAAATGGTGACCCGGACGAGAATCGAACTCGTGTTACCGCCGTGAAAGGGCGGTGTCTTAGCCGCTTGACCACCGGGCCAAATGGTAGCGGTAGTCGGATTTGAACCAACGACACTGCGGGTATGAACCGCATGCTCTAGCCAACTGAGCTATACCGCCATATAAAGCCCCACAAAAGGGGGCCTTGTTATTATATAATAGGGACAAGCATTTGTCAACTAAAATTTTCAAACTTTTTGGTCTGCGATTTCCGTGCTTCCCATCTGGATACAGCCGACCGGACAAGAAGAAACACAGGCGCCGCAGCCGACGCATTTGGAGCCGTCGATCTCTGCCAGAAAGCCGGTTACATGGATGGCGTCGTATTCGCAGACCTTTGTGCATTTCATGCAGCCGATACAGCCTTTGCTGCATGCCTTGCGCACCTCCGCGCCTTTCGCATGGCTGCTGCAGCGGACAACGGCGGGCTGCGCAGCGGGCAGCAGGGCAATCAGCGATTTCGGACAGGCGCCGACACACAGTCCGCAGGCGCGGCACTGGTCCGGATCAATGACCGCCAGGCCGTTCTCCACCGAGATGGCGCCATATTCGCAGACTGCCGCACAGTCGCCGTAGCCGAGGCAGCCATACGCGCACAGCTTGTCGCCGCCGAAAAATTGCGTCGCAGCTGCGCAGGAAGGGATGCCGTGATAATCGGCGCGCCTCCCGGCAATCTCATCACAGCCGCCGCAGCGCACCCTTGCTGCTGTTTTTTCCATGGAGACCTCACCGCCGACCAGCGCCGCAGTCGCAGATGCGACCTCCTCGCCGCCGGGGGAACAGAGTCCGGGCTTTGCCTCGCCGCTGGCCATCGCGGCGGCATAGCCGTCACAGCCGGAGTAGCCGCAGGCGCCACAGTTCGCGCCGGGCAACAGTGCCCGGATCGCCTCCGCTTTCTCGTCCCGCGGAACAGCCAGAAGGACGGAGGCAACCGCCAGAATCAGACCGGCCGCAAGCGCCAGCCCGGCCACGATCAGCACAGCCAACAGAATCGGATTCATATGTCAGGACCATTCCTTTCTCTGCACTTTCTGCCGGTTCCGTACAGACGAGCGGCAGCGGGTTTGCACATGGTTACAGACCGAAAAGCCCCTGGAAGCCCAGGAAGGAGACCGAGACCAGCGACGCGGAAACCAGCGTGATGGGGAGCCCCTGAAGGCTCTTCGGAACTGCCGCGGTCTCGAGCCGTTCCCGTACTCCGGCGAACATCACCATCGCGAGCAGGAAGCCCAATCCCGCACCGAGTGCGTTGACCAGTGACTGGGCATAGGAATAGCCACTGTCGATGTTGAGGATGGTGACGCCGAGAACCGCACAGTTGGTCGTGATCAGCGGAAGATAGATGCCGAGCGACTGATAGAGCGGCTTGACAAAGCGCTTCAGCACAATTTCGACGAGCTGCACCAGCGCCGCGATCACGAGAATGAAGACAATGGTCTGGAGATAACCGAGGCCGTTTGGGGTCAGCAGATAGGTCTGAATGGGCCAGGTCGCCGCCGTCGCCATCAGCATGACGAAAATAACGGCAGCGGACATGCCGGCTGCAGAGCCAATTTTTTTCGAGACGCCAAGGAACGGACAGATGCCGAGAAACTGGGACAGCACGAAATTGTTGACCAGCAGTCCGCCCATCAGGATGGCAAAAAAGGATGCATCAGCCATTGTCGTCGCCCCCTTCCTCTGTCGTCGCGGCGTTCATCCGGGCACAGGCCGCGGCATTCGGGCAGGCGGCGCAGCCGGTCGACTGCCGCGGTTCAAAGCTCCGGTCAAAACGGGCGGAGAGACGGTTGGTTAGCCAGATCAGCATACCGAAGACGAAGAAACCACCCGCCGGGAGTACAAAAATCGTGATCGCCGGTAGCAGCCCACCCTCCGGCCAGCCGAACAGTGTGCCGTTGCCGAGCAGCTCGCGGATGCTGCCCATGATCACCAGTGCGGCGGTGAAGCCGGCGCCCATGCCGAGCCCGTCCAGTGCAGACAGACCGACACTGTTTTTACTCGCGAACGCCTCCGCGCGGCCGAGGATAATGCAGTTGACCACGATGAGGGGGAGATAGATGCCGAGCGAGTCGTTGACCGCCGGCAGGAAGGCTTGCACCAGCATTTGTACGATGGTGGTGAAGCCGGCGATGATCACAATATAGGCGGGCAGGCGAACCTTATCCGGGATTACCTTCCGCAGCAGGGAAATCACGATGTTGGAGCAGACAAGCACAAAGGTGGCCGCCGCGCCCATGCCGAGCCCGTTGACGGCGGCGGTGGTGACCGCCAGCGTCGGACAGGTGCCGAGCACCAGCCGCAGAACGGGATTTTCCTTCAGGATGCCCTTCGCAAAGGACTGGGCATATCGGTTCATGCAGTCCCCTCCTCTCCGATCAGCTCATAATAGGACAGCGCCAGTTCCACGCCGTGAAGCACGCCTTTGGAGGTCTTGGTCGCCTGGGAAACGGTGTCAACACCGTCGACAGAGGGTTTCCCGGCGAAGGCATCGAGCAGGCCGGCCTTCCGCACCTTGTCGATGTAACCGGCGGTTTCGTTTTCCTCTGTGACCTCGACGCCGGTGACAGTGCCGTCGGACGCAATGCCGGTCATGATGACCAGTCCGGAACTCTTGCCGGTGGTGGTGGCGGTGAAGACATAGCCGACGAGCGCACCGTTTTTCAGCGCACGATGATATCGCACCTCCCGGCCGTCAGCCGTCAAAGAGGCCTCTTCAAAGCTGTCGGCGTCGATCACAGTCTGCCGGGCGGTGGTGGCGGTCTGTTCATTGATTGCCGCAATGCGATCCGCCGTCAACGCATTGGTACCGGCCAGAGCGGCGGTGACGCCGCCGCCGATGATCGCCAGTGCCAGTGTGGACACCGCGATATCGCGCAGGTTCTTACTCATGGCGGAGCCTCCTTCCGAGCGCCGCCCAGCGGCTCTCGCCAAAGGGAGCCGGGCGCGTCGCCCGTTCGATCAGCGGCGTCAGGATATTCATGATGACGATGGCAAAGGAAACGCCCTCCGGCAGCGAGCCGAACTGCCGGATCAGCACGGTCAGCAGGCCGCATCCGATGGCAAAGACCACTTTGCCGGATTTGGTGATCGGGCTGGTCGTATAGTCGGTCGCCATAAAGATGGCGCCGAGAAACAGGCCGCCGGACAGGATCTGAATCAGCGCCCTGTCCAGACTGCCGCCGATCAGCCAGGACAGCACAAACACCGTCCCTATGTACAGCACCGGCACCGTCGGGGAGATAACCCGCCGTATCACCAGATAAACAAAGCCGAGCAGAAGCGCGAGAATGCAGGTTTCGCCGAGCGAACCGGGCCGCATACCGGTCAGCAGCGCGGACAGCTCGTATCCGGCCGGTTCACCCGCCGCGAGATTGGCGAGCGGGGTCGCGGAGGAGACAGCATCTGCTCCGGCGAAGGGAGAGGTCCAGCTGTTCATCGTATCAGGAAAGCTGCCCATCAGCACGATCCGTCCGACCAGCGCGGGGTTGACGAAATTATGGCCGATGCCGCCGAACATCTGCTTGGCGACCACGATCGCCACCACGCCGCCGAATGCTGCCTGCCAGAGAGGGATCGAAACCGGCAGATTGAAGGCGAGCAGCAGTCCCGTCACCATACAGGACAGGTCGCCGACTGTCTGCGGTCGTTTCATCACGACACGGCTGAGATATTCCGCCGCGACACAGGAGGCGACGCAGACCAGCTCCACTGCCGCCGCACGCCAGCCGAACAGCCACATCGAGGCGACCGCTGCGGGCAGCATCGCGATCAGCACGTCCAGCATGACATGCCGGGTGCTGGCGCCGCTGTGGAGATGCGGCGAGGAGGACACAATATAGGAATTGTCCATATGGGTTTGTCTCCTTTCCGTCATTTCCGCAGCTCCGCCTTGGCGAGGCGGAGGGTTTGCACGAGCGGTCGGTTGGCCGGGCAGGAATAGGAACAGCAGCCGCATTCCATGCAGGTCGCGAGACCGCCGCGAACAAGCGCCTCCCGGTCATGGCGTTGGAAAGCACCGACGAGGGTGGGGGGCACCAAATGCATCGGGCAGGCCGCGACACAACGGCCACAGCGGATGCAGTCGGTCGGGGCGGGGAGCACCGCGTCCGCCGCCGAGAAGGCGAGGATGGCGTTGTTCTGCTTGAGGACCGGCGCCTGGTCGCTGATCATGGCGAGGCCCATCATCGGGCCGCCCATCAGCAGCTTGCTCACCTCATCCCGCAGGCCGCAGAAGGCGAGCAGGTCGGCGATCGGCGTGCCAATCACGGCGCGGACGTTTTTCGGCTCGGCGATGGCGGAGCCGTCGACCGTCAGTCGCTTGTCGAGAAGCGGGCGGCCGGTTTTCAGATAACGGGAGAGAAAGGCGATCGAGGTGACGTTCATCACGACACAGCCGACATCCGCCGGCAGCTTGCCCGCCGGCACGCGGCGGCCGGTACAGGCGTCGATCAGCACCTTTTCGGCCCCCTGCGGATAGCGGGCGGGCAGCGCCTTGACCGTGACGGTCCGGGCGGGCGTTGAAACGCCCGTGGCAATTTTCGAAAGCTCCGCAATGGCAGCAGGCTTGTTGTTTTCGATGGCGATCATGGTCCGGCGGACATCGAGAAATTCCATCACCGTCTGCACGCCGGAGACGATATCCCAGGAGTTTTCGAGGCATTCGCGGTAGTCGGTCGTGATATAGGGTTCACACTCGGCCGCGTTGATGATGAGGGTGTCCACCTCGTCGACGTTTTTGGGATTCAGCTTGATATGGGCCGGGAAGCCCGCGCCACCGAGGCCGACGAGACCAGAGGCGCGCACCGCCCGGAGAAAATCCTCCTTATTGTTGACAACCGGCGGCTGCATGTCCTCCGCAGGCCGCTGTTCGCCGTCGTTTTCGATGACGACGGCCGGTGTGACCCTCCCGTTCGGGAGGGTGAAATCCGAGACGGCACGCACCTTGCCGGACACACCGCTGTGGATCGGGGAGGAGACTGGCTGATCGCTGTCTCCGACGATCTGGCCGACCGCCACCGTGTCCCCCGGCTTGACAACCGGCACACAGGGGGCACCGAGATGCTGGGTCATGGGCAGTGTGATGACAGCGGGTGGCGGCATGATCACCGTCTCGCAGTCAGCCGTATTCTTGCGGTGCGGCGCGTGTACGCCGCGGCTGCTGAGCAACGAGGCCGCTTTCTGCAATATCGACATGCGCGATCATCCTTTCAGAAGGGTATGGAGTTTGGGGAAAACCAGCTGTAAAACCAGTCCTGTCAGCGTGCCGGCGACTACCGCCGCCAACAAGAGAAACGGCGCGTAATACAGCAGCGCGGTATCGAAGAGCAGCATGGCTGCCAGAAGCTGACCGCTGTTGTGGGCGACCGCGCCGAGGATGCCGGTGCCGATCAGGCCGACACGGCGGGAGAAAAATCGGAAACAGGCAGCCATCACCAGTGTGCTGAGCAAACCGCCTGCGAGACTCATCCAGAAGGCGGCGCCGCCGCGCAGCAGCGCGAACAACGCCTTGACCGCTGTCACGCCGAGCGCCGCGGGGAGTCCGAACAGCGAGAGCGCCGTCATGGTCGCGAGATTCGAGAGACCGAGCCTGGCGCCCGGAATCGGCAAAACCGGCAAAAGTCCCTCGAGAAAGGAGAGCGCCATCGCGAGCGCGGCGAGTAGTCCGGTCACCGCCAGCCCCAAAACCGGCCGTTTATTATCCTGCAACCGCGTCCACCTCCGCTTCTCCGGTCAGCCGGACGAAAATGCCGGCCGGGACACAGGCGGCCGCGTCCCCGACCCGGGTGAGCGAACCACTGTGGACACAGAGCTGATCCGGACAGCCGCTCGAAGAAAATCGAATCGCCCCATTTTCGACCGAGAGGACGACCGTGATGCCGCTGTTTCCGACAAGTGCGCGGCTGGTGTTTTCGTCCAGCGGCAGAAGAAAAGAGCCGTCCGGTGTGATGACTTCTGCTGTTCGTCCCTGCGGCGCGAGCAGCGCCCGTACAGCAAACAACAGGCCTGCCAGCAGTACGACCACTGCCGCCACTGCCAGATCGCCCCAGCCGGGCCGCCTGCGCACCACCCAAACGCCTCCCTCAATACAGATTACAGGCGACGGAAAACCGCCTGTATGCAGGATTAATCATACCCTATTTTGACAGAAAGCACAAGTTTTTTCTCGCATTTTTTGGTGAGAGTCAGAAATTTCCCGGACAGAACCGATCGGCTCGGCATATACTGGCGCGAGGTGATACATATGACGACCATGCAGAGACATCATGGCCGGGGCTACGGCGCACTGCTGTGGCACGGCCGTCCGGCGGCATATGCCGATGTGCGGGGCTCGGTGGACTATCCCGACATCCGCGGCTCGGTGCTCTTTTTCCCGGTTCACGGCGGCACACTGGTGTCCGCCGAGATAAACGGACTGCCGGTCGGAGAGGGGGTCTGCGGCAATCCGGTCTTCGGTTTTCATATCCACGAATATGGAGACTGCACCGGCAACAGCACCGATCCTTTCGCAGATACCGGCGGACACTATAATCCGCAGGACTGTGACCATCCGTTCCACGCGGGGGATCTGCCGCCGCTGTTCGGCAACAACGGCTATGCCTTCTGTGCGTTCTTTACCGACCGGTTTCAGGTACGGGAGGTGCTGGGGCGGGCGGTGGTGATACACAGCCATCCGGATGATTTCCGAACACAACCGTCCGGGGATTCCGGCTCCAAAATTGCCTGCGGCGTGATTCTGTGAGCACCTTTTGAAAAAAGGGCGGGGACGGCTTGATCGTGCCCGCCCTTTGGCCGTTAAACCGACAGGCGCAGATCCTCGATCTTTTTCATCAGGATCAAAACCGGTGGAATATCGGCCTCTTTGTTCAGCAGCATTTGTTCCAGTTCGCTGTCATCCAGCAGAAGGATCATCTTTCCTTCCATCAGCCAGAGATCGCGCTGGTGCCGTCGAGTACCTGCGTTGCCGCCGCGGCGGCAGCAGATAATTCCCAGCATACCCGGGCCTTTTTCGCATAGATAATGTGCCATTTGCAGGATATCCGCCTTGGTCACCGCTTTTCCTGTGTTTTTGGCATCCACCACCAGATAATCGGCCCGATAGCGCTCGCGCAGGTAGCGCCACTCGTTGTCATAGGCATAATTGGGAAGAATGAAATCCCGGCGATTGGCCGCACCGAGATCGCAGTCCTGTTCAATCGGTGGTGCCAGCGGCGGACAGAACAGCAGTGCCAGCGCTTCACCGACCCATTTTTGATAGCGGCTCCAGTGCTCCCGTCCGCAGGGACAGGCCTTCAGGCGACGGATCAGCTCCCGGACGGGAGAAACCGACGCGGCAGCTGGTTTGCCGAAATGCGGCTGTTCCTGCATTTCATGTGCGAAGGTTTTGGCAAGAAAGGCGATGTCCCAAAGAGCAATACCAGCTTCCCGCAGTCGGCGCTGGTGACTGTCCGGCAGCTGCGCAGGAATGATGAGTGTGGGGATAGCATCCGGCATTGCCGTTTGCTCTTCCAGCAGACGGGCTATGACGGCACTCAGCCGATCATCTGTAAAGCCTCCGGCAGCAGCCTTGACCTCTGCGAGGATTCGCTGCTCAGGTCTGCCGTTCCCGGCACGGCGGCGAAAGACCAGATCCACCAGCCGTCGGTTTCCCAGCGATACATTCTGCCGGATGTCGTCATAATCGGGATTTCGATTCAGTAATCCGATGACATACGAGATAAAAGCCGATTCACTGAAGGACCGGTTTAACCGTGTGTGATGGCAATCGCGGCAGAGCAGGATCAAATTGTCCAGGGCGTCGCTGCCGCCTGCTGCGAGCGGATGGAGATGATGACGCTCCCACTCCCCGGGTTTGAGCGGACGTCCACAGACGGCGCAGCGATAGACGGGTTCTTCGGTTTGTTTTGCAACAGCCATCTGTCATTCCTCCAGCACATAGCGGCGGATCGCGGCTGCAACGCCGTCAGCCGAGCAGGAGAGCGTCACGGCGTCCGCCGCCGCTTTCACTTCGTCAGGAGCATTCCCCATGGCAATCCCGAGCCCGGCATAGCGCAGCATATCGAGATCGTTGCGGCTGTCGCCGAGGGCGACACTGTTTTCCCGCGGGATACCGAGTTCGGCGAGTGCGGCCTGCATGCCGACCGCCTTGCCGCAGCCGAGTGGCAGCGCCTCTGCGTAGCCGGGATGCTGGATAACCTCGAAATCTCGTCTGAGCAGGGCGAGGATATCCGGCGGCACGGCGCCGTCGATGGTCAGCTTGCTGATCCGCGCGCCGACATAGCGCCGGTCAAAATCATCCGGCGCGGAGACAGGTTTCCAGTCTGACTCGCGATAGCCGACATGGCCGATGAGAAACATCTCGGTCTCTCCCTCCAGCACGCAGGGCGTGCCTTCCCGCAGATAGCAGGCGCAGACCCGGCGGAGCACGTCGGGAGACAGACAAACGCTGCGTATTACCCGTTCGCCGATTTGGACATAGGCGCCTCCGCCCGCGACCACACCGTCGAAGGCAGCCGCCGCGAGCAGAGGGGCGGGAATACATCTCATCGAACGGCCGGTACAGAGCAGAACGGCGTGTCCCTCCGTCCGCGCACGGCGGATGGCCTCCCGATTGGCCGCCGAGGGAATCGGTCGGTCATAATTCAATGTGCCGTCGATGTCAAGGAAAATGGCCTTTCGCTGCATGGTCACAGGGTTCTCTCCTTTCGCTGTGGGCCGGGCACCAAACCAGGGCAGCCGGCGTAAACTGGAAAGAGCGGCCGACGCTGAATCGCCGGCCGCCTGTTTATGAAAAGGCATATTGTCCATTCACATCATAGAGGATATAAGCGGCATCCGCACCGGCCATTTCGGTCACGGCGCGCACCTCCTCCCTGATCTGCGCGGCATTGTAGCCGCTTGCCTGAATCCACGGCATGACAACGGGCTGCTTCTCCATCAGGCCGACGCGCGACTGAATCTGGGAGAGCAGAAGGGATATCGTCTCAAAGGGATGTGCCTGCGGTTCCACAACCTTTTCTGTGCCGACAGTGAGCTTTGTGCCGAAGGAAGAGGGGGTCAGCACCGGGGCGACGGCGCCCGCGCCGAAGGTGACCGGATTGCCGCCGAAGGGGCCGGTGCCGTCGCCGATGGCGGCGAGCCCGGGCATCGACAGGATCCAGCCGTTTTGGCCGACCGCTGCGTTCATCTCCTCCGCAAACAGCGCCAGCACCTCTCCTTTGGAGAGAGAGGCCCATTCGGTGGTGGTGAAATCCGCGCTGGAGGTTTGATAAGGAAACTGGACGCTGTCCAGCATCAGCAGGTCAAATCCCGCCCCTTTCAGTTCAGCGGCGAGCTCGGTGATAAAACGGCGGGCATCCGCGGAATAGGGGTTGAGCCAGCGTTTGCCGCCGTTCGATGGATCGTTGTCATACCAGGAGGCGATGGAGTTGCCGGCAACGGTGATCTTGGCGGTGGCGAGCCGTCCGGCTGCAAGATGATCCTGGAAGGCGTGCAGCCGGGGGACCGGCGTCAACCCCTTTTCACGAAGTCGGTTCGCAGCCGTCTTCAGCTCCTCGAGGGTGAGCGCGTCGGAGGCAGCGGTCTGCGCCGCCACAGCGAGCTCGGTCGAGGAGACATAGCGCATCTGGCCGGTCTGTTCCTTCAGATCAAACAGCACACCGTTATAGCCCGCCTGTATTGCTGCGTCCAGCCGGGCGTTCCAGGCATCCAGCTCCTTCAGCGCCGAAACCGGCAGATAGATCAGCCGAAGTCCCCGGGTCGTGTCGACAGGCGGATCCGGCGTATCCGGCTCAGGGATATCCGCCGGTGCAGACGTACCGGCTGTCGAGGGGGCCGTTGTTTCCACCGCCGCATCCGAACCGTCAGAGGACGTGGATGGGCCGGCGGTCATCATATAGCTGGCGGCATAGTAGCCCGCTACCACCAGCGCCGGTACCAGCAGAATCGTCAACACCGTACCCACGATTTTGCCGATATTCCGACGCTTTTGAAACATTTTCCGTCCACGTTTCAGTTTTGTCCGCATCGTCCATGCCTCCAGTCTTTGCAATCATATATGAGGGAAGCAGCCGTTTTTATACCAGCGCACCAGGGCCGAAACCAAGCAGCGCCAATGCGACCAGACCGAGGAACAGCAGCACCCCCGGCAGGCCGCGGAACGCGGCGGGAACCCCGGGATTGTCCATTCTCTCTCTCGCTTCGGCGGTCAGCCAGCTCAGCAGCAGGAAGCCGAGACAGGCGCCGAGCGTCAGTCCAATGGTGCCGGGCAGCGTGAGCGTGACCTTGTGGTTGGCAACCAGTGCCAGGCCAATGGTCAGGTTGTTGAATGCCGCGAGCGAGAGCATCCGCTGTATGCGCGGGTAGACGGCAGGCAGCATTTTTTTCAGCAGCAGCACCGCGAGCAGGTAAAGAAGCGCAGCGATTGCCACCATCAGGACGGGGCGGATCATCTTGGCCAGCGCTGTGTTACCGAGCAGCAGGTCCAGCGGATAGACGATCAGAACCGTCAGGAGAGAAAAACCGGTCAGCAGACCGCTGAACAACAGGATATCGCGGGGACGCCGGGTGATACGCAGCAGCATCGACGCACCGAAGCCGGTGGTCAGAATGGCATTCTGCATCACCGCCATAGCAAGCAGCCAGAGCAGCCATTCGGTCATACGGCACCCTCCCCTCTCTCGGAGACACGCGTCAACAGCGAATGAAAATGCTGAAGCAGCGCGGAAAGAAAGGCGAGCAGCAGGAAGCCGACGAAGGGCAGCGCCGCCTGTGGCAGCACCAGCGGCATATGGATCGGGATGTCCCAGATCGTGCCGTAGGCCGCCATTTCCCGAAGAGCCGACATCCCGCAGATCACGAGGCCGAATCCAAAGGAGGAGCCAAGCGCGTCCACCAGCGCGGCGGCAGGACGGTTGGAAACTGAGAAACCGCCGGCGCGATAGGTGAAGAGCGTATTGACGGCCATCAGCGGCAGGAAAAGATAGAGCGCCGCATAAATCTCATGGGAGATACAGGTATCCAACAGAAAGGCGGCGCCGAGCAGCAGAATCGAGGCCCCAAGGGTATAGACCGGAGGGCGAAGCCAGCCGGGCAGCCGGTCCCGCAGCAGAGACATCAGCAGGCTGGTCGGCAGCAGTACCACCGCTGTGCAGACACTCAGTGCCACCCCGTATTTCAGATTGACGCTCGCCGCGAGAATGGGACAGAGGCCAACTGCCTGTACCAGCACAATGTTCCGAAGAAGAAAGGTATCGAAAAAGATGCCGGCCAGTTGTCGCGCAGAATGCCTGGCGGAGCTCTTCATGCCTGGACACCTCCTTTCCGGTATTGCCGCCACCGGCGGAGCCGATGGGTCAGCATCCAACAGCCGCGGTCCAGAATTGTGGCGAACAGATTGATGAGCAGGACGGCAAAACAGCAGCCCTCCTCATATTGGCCGAAATGGCGCAGGCACATCACAAGCGCACCGGCCAGCGCACCGTAAAGAATACGTGCCAGCCAGTGGCGCGGCGCGGTCACCGGGTCGTTCAGCAGGAAGATACCGGCGAAGAGCAGATAACCGGAGCAGAGCTCCAGCATCAGGCTCGAGGACCAGGTGTTGCCCACACGGGGGAAGAAGAAAGCACCCAGTGCACAGACTGCGAGATAAGGCAGGGTGATCAGTGGTGAGGCGCTGCGCCGGGAAAAGAGATAGAGCGCGCAGGCGGCCAGGATGGCAATCGCCACCGCGCCGATCGGGCCGGGGAAATTGCCAAGCAGCATATTCGGCAGCGTATAGAAGGATTCGCCGCCGGATTGCAACAGCGCGGCGGGGGATTTCGCCGTAATGACCGCCGAGAGATCGTCGAGCGGTCGGCCCGGATCCGGAAAGAGGAACATCTGCTCCGGAAAACAGACGGTGACAAACGCGAGCCCGCCCGCTGCCGGGTTAAACAGATTGCGGCCGTTTCCCCCGAAAGGCATCTTGACAACCAGAATGGCGAAGCCTGCGGCGACAACCGGGAGCCAGAGCGGGGCGATCGGCGACATCACCGCGCCGATCAGACCGCCGGTAACGGCGGCGGTACCGTCCAGCAGGGAGGGACGTCTGCGCATCAGCAGGCAGGCCAGCAGCTCAAAGCCGAGAGCCGCGCCAATCGAGGCCAGCATCACCGTGACCGGCCGAATCCCGAAATAGACACAGGAGAAAACCGTCAGCGGCAGCAGCGTGATCAACACATCGAGGCAAAGCATCGAGGCGCGGTCGTGCCGCCGCAGATGAGGCGCCGCACTGGTGTTATAGCTCATCGTCATCACCCCAATTCAGGAAGAAGGTACCGTCGGATCGAGATGCCTCGAGCACCTGTGAGGTGAGCTCCAGCCCGGCGGGACAGACATGGGAACAGGCGCCGCAGCCGTCACAGTCGTCGACACAGAGTGCCGCAAGACGCTCATAGTGTATATTCTCCGACTGTCGTACAATCTCATAGGGCAGCAGACCCGCGTGACAGACCCGTGCGCAACGCCCGCAGCCGATGCAGACGCCGGTGCGGCTGCCTGCCGGTTCTGCAAGTGCCAGCACGCAGGTCACGCCGGGCAGCACCGGCGTATCGAGGCTGTCCGCCGCGACGCCGGTCATCATATCGCCGAGAATTACCCGTTCCGGCTCGGCGGAAAGACCACAATGGCGGAAGAGAGCATCAATCGGCGTGCCGAAGGGAACCCAGAGGTTTTTCGGCGTGGCGACTGCGGTTCCCGCGACCGTCACGACACAGCCGATATGCGGCTCATCGAAAGCGACGGCGCGGTAAAGGGCCAGCAGTGCCTGCACGCCGATCCGGCCAATGGCTTTGCCGAGGGGATGGTCGTCGTATCGAACCACCGGATAACGGCTACCGACCTGATACAGCCGGTTGTCTCCAAGTCGCTGCTGAAGCGGACGGCGGCGTCCGCTCGGAAGCCGCACAGCGATCTGAACGGCATCGGCACCCACCACTCGCGCGGCCAGCTCAAGACCGGCCTGTACACGTTCGATATGCGCATTCAGCACGGCCCAGGCGCTGGAGGCATAGGGCTCCGCCTCCACGCCGTCGCCGACGAGCAGATCACAGCCCTCTGTGCTGAAGCGACGCAGCTTTTCATAGAGATAGACGCCGTCCAACTCGTCCACAATTGCCGCCTGCCGGGCAATATCCAGCAGGGCAGAGGCCGACAGGGAACCCGGTCGTACCACCTCCTGCGGCGGTGCGGGAACACTCACCATGCAGTCCAGTACCGCATAGCAGAGTTCGCCGAACAGCGGATGCGGCATGGTGCGCAGGCCGGTGAAAACACCGCTGACAGAGGCGGGAATCGTCGGGGCGTTCGGATGGGTAGATTGGGAGACGGCCTGCCCCCGCAGGACGGTGGCGTACTCCCGGAGCACGCACTGCCCCTCACCGGTGTAGGAGAGTGGGATATAGACACGCGGATTATCCGCGATTTCTTCGATGCTGCGGGAGGCGGCAGGCTCTTTCAAAGACGGCAGCCGCACACCGCGTCTGGTTAGAATCGACATCTCGGGCATCCTTTCCGACGGCGTTTCCGCCGTGCAATTTCCATCATTCCCCGTCTTGCCGAAAGGGCGGGTTCAGCGGTATGATAATAGCAGTACATATGATGAAGAGGAGGTGCAGCCAATGCACATGGAATTGTCGGAGAGCGGCTGCCTGACGATGATTCTGACGGATGCGGACCTGCTGCAGTTCGGCCTTTGTTTTGAGGAACTCGACTATGATAAGCCGGAGACCCGAAACGCCATCCAGGCGCTGCTTGCGGCGGCGAGGCGGGAGTTGGGGTTCCAGCCGACCGGCAGTCTGCTGGTCGAAGCGTTGCCGATTGAGGGCGGCTGTCTGCTGATGGTGACGCCCGCAAAAGCGGGACGTCGTCTGCGGATGAAGCGCGCGGCCGGACCGTTTATCTATTCTCTGGCCGATGTAGATGCGTTGCTGCAGCTGGCCGCGGGCTGGCCGTTTGATGAGCCGCCCGAGGGCGGCAGCTCTCTCTATGCGTTCGGCGAAGGCTACCGACTGGTGCTGTACGGGAAGACCGCGGAGGGCAGCCTGATTCTTGAGGAGTGTGCAAAACAGATCGGGGAGGGAGATGCCGCTGCGGCTTTTACGGCAGAGCATGGGCGTGCACTGCTGGTAGGCGATGCGTTGACGCAGCTCTGCGCCGCCATGCACCCCAGCACCGGCGGCTATAATGCCTGAATCGACGCCACCAGTGCGGCGGGGTCTTCGGCAGCAAAAAAGGCGTTCCCAATCACAGCGGCAGTCGCACCGGCGGCGGCCGCTGTTTTGGCGTTGTGTTCGTTGACACCGCCGTCGATCTCGATGAGAAGGGCCTGTCCGCGTCGGGTGGTTTCCTCGCGGAGGGCTGTTACCTTGCGCAGCATCTCCGGCATCAGCGACTGTCCGCCGAAGCCGGGTTCCACCGTCATGATGAGCGCCTGATCCAGCAGATCAAGATAAGGGAATATGGCCTCGACCGGCGTGGATGGACGGATCGACAGGCCTGTCCGCCTGCCAAGCGAACGAATGCGGCGGAGGGTTTCAGCAATCGGCGCACTGCATTCGAGATGGATGGTCAAACTGTCGGCGCCGGCATCAACGAACGCCTCCAGCAGTCGTTCCGGGTGCTCCAGCATCAGATGCACGTCAAAGGGCAGCGTACTGAGCGGCCGGAGCTGCCGGACGATCGGCGGGCCGAAGGTGAGGTTCGGGACAAAAACGCCATCCATGACGTCCAGGTGCAGCATATCGGCACCGGCGGCCGCCACCCGCGCGACCTCGCTGCCGAGGCGCGTGAAATCGCAGGTCAGAATCGATGGAGAAACCTTCATAATGCCTCCAGAAATAATATCTTCAGTTTATCATTTTACCTTATCTTCTGCCAAAGGTCAAGTCCGGTGTCAGCAGCAGGAGGAGATCGCGCGGCTGCTTTCAGAAATCTGGAAAGCACATATGAATGCCGAAAAATGTGTTATTACACCGTGAAAGGTGTGGAATACTTGCAAAAATATGGAAAATATTGTATAGTGAAGGTGACAGACAGCGACCTTGGTTGTCGCTGGATACGATGAAAAACAGGAGGCGGATATGATGACATATGAGCGTAATGACAAGCTGGAGTATCTCGATACGGAGGATGGCCGGATGGTGGTATTTGATCCGGATTCGGGAGACACCCATTTTCTGGACGAAACAGGCCGGGAGATCCTGATGCTGCTGGAGGAACCGCTGGAAGAGACGGCATTGCTGCGGCAGTTGGCCGAGCGGTACGAGGGAGACGAGCAGACAATCGCCGCAGATCTGCAGGTGTTTCTCGCAGAGCTCCAGCAGAAGCGCGTTCTGCTGGAGCGGACGTGACGCCTGGAAAGCCGGACGGGCGGCCGACTTACCGGGAGGCGCTCGCCGGACGGATGGACGGCGCACGAAATGAACCGTTGGCGATCATCTGTAATGTGACACTGGAGCCGGCTTTTCTGGATTTCCTATACTATTATGATCCGCACACAGTTGTCTCGTTTTGTGAACCGGCGGCCTGGCTGGCCGAGCCACCGACTGAGCGGGTAGTGTGTCTGCTGCGGCTGCAGGAGCTCTGCCCCCGGTTGTACCATGGCATCTATACCATGTCGGAGGCGGAGCAGGAGGCTGAGTTGAAACAGGCATTGACGCTCTATGAACAGCTTGCGGCGGTCTGGCGAATGCGGCGGACAGTGGTTTTACTCTTCCTGCCGGAGAGCGATCCCGGCGAGCGGGTTCCTCATGGGCTGCCGTCCTTCAACCGGGCAGTGGCACGCCTGAACCGGCGATTGGTGGAGCTTTCCGAAACCTGTCCAGCCCTGACGTTGGTGTCCGCTGACCGGGTGCTGACACGGGAAGGGTTTGAAACGGCGTGGGATCGGCGTGGGCTGTATGCGTT
>USLV01000002.1 GCA_900555705.1 uncultured Oscillospiraceae bacterium
GGACGCGCCGAGCCGCAGCCATTTCCGTATAACTCCGTTTTTGCCGCAGATAAATTCGTCGTAGTCGGGGCACTCCTCGGTAACCTCCGGGAGCGTTTTAAAGCCCCACCAGCTCTTATATTCGTCGGGGTAGCGGTCAAATTTATACCACTTGAAATACGGCGACGATTTTGAATTATACGCGCCTACGGTATCATATCGCGAATAGCGGTTAAAATAACGGCTGTCATCGCCGGTATGTGAAAAAACACCGTCGAGAATTATTTTTATTCCCACTCTGCCGGCACTTTCGCACAGCTTTTTAAAATCCTCCTCCGTGCCGAGAAGCGGGTCTGTTTTCATATAATCCGCCGTGTTGTAGCGGTGATTCGAATGTGCCTCAAATATCGGGTTTAAATATATGCAGGTGACTCCGAGCTCAAAAAGATATGAGAGCTTTTCGGTAATTCCGCGCAGGTCTCCGCCGAAATAGTCGTTATTGCGGACGCGGCCCTGCGCGTCCGGTCGCCAGACCGGCTGGCCGCCCCAGTCGTCACGCAGCACCCGGTCGTCCGGCACACCCTCCTTCGGTTCGTCCGAGCGGGCAAAACGGTCCGGAAAAATCTGGTAGAAAATGCCGCCCGCAAGCCAGTCCGGGGTGGTGAAACCGGCGGCATAGCAGGTAAGCTGCCAATGCGGGCCGTCAGCAAAATCGAGAGAGGCGCTGCCGTCCGGGCGCCGCGTCAGATAGCGGGTTCCGTCCTCGGTCTCCAGCGTGAAACGGTAGAAATAGAGCGCGGCCACGGCGGGAGTGTAGTGGCACTCCCACCACTCCCGGTCGTCGCCCTCCATCCCGCACCAGAACATGCCGGATTCCTGCGGCAGCTGTCCCACAGTCTCCATATGCAGCCGGGCATCCCGACAACCGAGCGAACGGGGCAGGCAGATGCGGAAGTGTACCGCTGTCCCAGCGGTGACAGCGCCGAAGGGGGAACGATAGCGGGTGTCGCGGGAGTTGAACATGAATACTCACCTTTCTTCTCCGGACGGATGCCGGAGGGGTTCTGTAGGAAGCAATGAAAAGAACCGGCACAGGCCGGTTGTGGAAGAATACAAACGAAGAGTAAGCGTAAGAAAATGGCGCAGCCAGTCTGCCGTACAGACCCGAAAAGAGCAGAAGAAGGCCGGTTTCGCCATAGGCGAAAGAGGGCGCGTTCCGCGACCTCAGGACTTCTTCCACAGGAAAGCAGTTTCCAGTATTGACGCACAAACGGAAAGTAAGCAGAAGAAGCGCGATGCGGCGAAGCCGCAGGAGGCGTTTCACGCCGACAGCGGTTCTTCCGTAAGAAAGCTGCCTCAAGTATTGGCGCACAAACCAAAAGCAGGCAGAAGAAGCGCGATGCGACGAAGTCGCAGGAGGCGTTTCACGCCGACAGCGGTTCTTCCGTAAGAAAATGGCGAAGCCATTTTCTTCAGTATACCAGCATTTCCCCGAAAAGAAAAGAGAACACCGGGTAAATTTACAAAGAATATGCAGTTTTTCCGGACTAGCCCCGGATGCGCTCCTGCAGCTTGAGCTGGCGGACATCCCGCCCGGCAAAGGTCAACGGCTGGAAGGTGCCGATGATGCGGGAGGAAATCTGCTCACCATAGCGCTCCGTGAGCTGGCGGGCGCTGAGATTGGTGCTGATAATAATCGGGAGTCCGGCCAGCATCCGGGTGTTGATGAGGTTATAGAGACAGGACGTATAAAATGGGCTCGGGAACTCCGCCCCGAGATCGTCCAGCACCAGCAGGTCGCACTCGGTCATCATATCCTCGCTGTTGCCGTCCGCGCGACCAAAATGTTCCTTCTCGAGCTGGTGCAAAAGCTGCTGGGTGGGACCATAGATCGCGTGGAAGCCGCGTGCCGCTACCAGCCGGGTAATGGCCAGCGAGACATGCGTCTTGCCGGTGCCGGTCGGACCGCGCAGCAGCAGGCTCGGGGAGGTGGGGGAGAAGTCCTCGGCATAGCCGCGGCAATAGGCAAGGATATCCCGCATCTGACGGCGCGGTGACTGCCCGCTCGCATCGGCCTCATCGGGATAATAGTCCAGTCGCAGCTCGTCGAAGGTGGTGAACTGCATGTGCGAGATGCTGCTGAGCCGACGACAGGCGCCCTCCTGCAAAAGCGTCCGCAGGCAGACGCACATCTCCCGTCCGTCGTAGCCGGTATCCCCGCAGACCGGGCAGGTGTACTGCGGCTCAAAATTCCGCGCCTGCTCGCCGTGCTCCGCCAGCAGCTGCGCCAGCTCCGCCTGCAGGGCGAGGTTCTGATCGCGGATCCGCGTTACCGCCTGCTCCACATCGCCGCCGTCCAGAATCGCACGAGAGACAAGCAGCGAGGCGCGCGCCATCTCGGTCTCGATCTCCCGCACACGGGGCGTTGCCGCCCGCATACGGGCACGCAGGGCATCCGCCTGGGCGGCAGCAGCAGACCGCCGTTGCTCCAGCGTCCGCAGCGCCTCCTCGAAAACCTCCTTGCTGTAACCCATATACTATGCCTCCTCCTGCTTTTTATACACCGGCCGATACTGCCGAACCAGCTGTTCATATTCGTCGATGTCCAGCGACGAGGCGCTCTGATCCGAGGGCAGCGGCTTGCCTGCCGCTTTCGCCGGAGTGCTGCGCGGCGCACAGGCAGCCTCAGCCTGCTCCGGCGTCTCGATGCCGTCCAACCGCCAGTGCTCGAGGATACGGGCCATATAGTTGCTCTGGAACTTGCCGGTCCGCTCTACACACTGGTCATAGGCCATCCGGATAAGCCCTTCATGCATCCGCCACTCGCAGAGCCAAAGTTCCGCGGCGTCGAGCTGGGCGGTAGTGGGGCGCTGGGTCAGGCCGAGAAGAGCCGATAGCCGTTCCCACGCCTCCTTCCGCCGCTCCTGACGGCAGAGGTGCTCCTCTGCCGCCGCAATCGTGTTGATGCCGCGGTCGGCCCAGTCCAGCGCCATCCGCTCTATGTATCGCATATTGCCCTTTTCTGCCGAGACCGCATAGACGATGATCATCAGGATCACCTCGGCGGGCAGTCCCGCCGTCTCATAGAGATAAAGCAGCGTCTCCATGTCCCCGTGGGAAATCGGCCTTCCCAGACGGGCGGACGCGGTTTGCAGCAGATAGTCAAACTCCGGGCTCTCTTTCTGCCGGGCAATCACCTCCCGCATCTGCGGTTTCACCGCATGTGGCCGGGCGGTCGGCGCTTTTACCGGCGGATGCGCAGAAGCGGTCACCGGCTGTGCCGCCGGGACAGCGGGTGATACAGCAGACCCCAAAACCGGCTCTGCCTTCGGCATCTGCCGCACACCGCCGGCCTGCTCCAGCACACCGCACTCGATCCAGTATTGCAGCGCGTCCGTGCAGTCGGCGGCAGAAAGGCCGATTGCCTGGCTGCAGGCCGCTGCATCAAATACGCCGTCTCCCCGGCGGGCAAGCCAGAGCAGTACCTTGAGCTGGGCGGAGCCCGCCAGACGGATATGGCTGTCCACCACGGCGGCGGGCAGTGCCAGCACGCTGCCCAAATGATCGCTGTTCCAACGATAGGTCATCCTGATGTCTCTCTTTCTGTATCAACGCCGTTCACGGCTCTTTTTCATCTTCCCGGAAGCCCTCGCCGAGCACCTCATCGCTGGTCGTCACAATGATAAACGCGCGCGGATCAATGTCATGCACCAGCGTGCGCAGCTCATATACCTCCGACGGGCGGACGGCACAAAGCAGCACCCGCCGCCGTTCACCGGTATAGGCACCGGTGGCGTCCAGCATGGTCACGCCGCGCTTCATCTGCTCGAGCACAGCATCGGCAACCTCCCGTTCCCGTACAGTCATGATGAGCAGCATCCGGCTTTTGTTGCTGCCGTAGATCAGGCCATCCATGACGGTGGTGCTGACATAGACGAGGATCGTCGCATAAAGCGCCGCCTCGACCTGCCGGTAAACCACCGCCGAGGCCACAATCACCACCGCATCAACCAGTAAAATGAGCCGCCCAATCGGCACATGCGGCAATCGCCGCTCCAGCAGCCGGGCGACCACCTCGCTGCCGCCGGTTGTGGCACCGCGCATGAAAATCAGTCCCAGGCCGGCTCCCGCGAGCACACCGCCGAACAGCGCCGTCAGCATCCGGTCTCCCCGAAAAGCGGGCAAAAACGGCTCGGTTACGTCGATGATAATCGACAGAAGCACAGTAACAACAGCGGTTCGAACGGCAAATGAGCGGCCGAGCCGCCGCCAGGACGCGATCAAAAGCGGCACATTCAGCGCCAGCATAATCGTACCGATCGGCAGTACGCCCCAGAGATAGTTCAAAAGCGTCGCCACACCGGTCACGCCGCCCGGCGCAATCTGATTCGGCGCAGTAAAAATGTTGACCGACATGGCATAGAGCACACTGCCGGCAATGTAGCAGGCACCGTCGGTCAGTGCGCGCTTTTGCAGCAGACGTTTGGATATGGACGGCATGGTATCGGCCTCCCGGCGTCAAAAACTGCGGACAAAACTGTCCTCGTCTATATGGTATGACCGCTTTTGGGACAATCATACCTGCCGCCATCGATCGCCTGCCAATTTTTCAAATGGGCTTCCTGTTTATTTTAGCATTACCGGACGATGATGTCCACTGCTTTCTTCCATCAAAACAAAAACCGGCATCAAGGGCGCCGGTTTTCGCTCTGAATATACCCGTGGGTTCTCGTGTTATACCGCAGATCCTCATCCGGCAGGTTGCCGTCCGCATCCACCGTCAGATTGCGATAGTTGACGCCGAAACAGCAGACCGTCGGTGCCTCCATCGAGCTGTCGCTCAATGTGACGCTGTAGACACACCGGAGCCGGCTCTTCGTACTGTCACTCGTATCCTTCGTGGTGGCCATAATCACCTTGTGCAACTTCACATCCTCGCCGACCGAATGGTTCTCAAAGGTGTTGTGGACCGCGCTGCCCCAATCGGAATAGATGGAATCACTGATCTCTTCCCGTCCCTTTTCCGAAATGGCGATCAGCACCCCTCCCCCGAGACATCGCTCCGGGTTTTCACATATTTCCCAAGTTTCTCCACCTTAACTTCTTTCGTCAGGTTGGTCAGCACCACGTCCTGCGTCGTCACGGCATCCTCCTTCACATTGGCTGCCAGCTTGACCATATCCGCCCGCGCTGAGGAAATTGCTATTTTCGAGGGAGATCGAGAACGAATTGCCGCCGTTCGCATGCCGACAACACACATAACGGGAGTCCTCTTCAATTGTGAAGGTGACGTCGCCCGCCTTCACCTCGGCTTTCGTGCTTTTAATCTCCGCGCGCTTGATCGCCTCGGCAGCCAAACGCATGAGTCCCTCCAGATCATCGAGATCGTAGTCATCATAGTCCCGCTCGGCATCCTCGACATAGCCCCCGCATTCTTGTCACCCAGCACGCGCTTTGCGAAGGTCACATAGTCGAAGTCGTAGTCCAGCTTGCCATAGCCGTTGTATCCGGTGGCCTCTACCTTGAGATACCAGTTCATATCCACCCTTTTGCCCAGGGAAGACGCAATCAACGCCACGGCGATGACAATCATCCGCAACACAGCAGCCACAGCTAATTCTTCGCCACAAAGGTCTTCAGGTCGGCTGCCACGTTTCCTGCCGGAGCCGCTTCGGGGACTGTTCCGGTTGCGCGGATTGCGCCACTTTATGGCCACAATTCTCGCAGAATACCGCGTCCGCTTCAACGGGTTTCCGCATTTTTTCAGAACATTCACAACACCCCTCTACAATATCACTATGGAAATTAAAACATGAAAGCACTCCTTTGCCAAGCCGGTTTTCCGTCTGGAAACGCCTTATTTAAGTCAAAAAAGAGGGCCTGTCACATCGACAGGCCCCATCCTTATTCCTGCTTCTGCAAGGCGATCTCCACAGCACAGGCCAGCTGATCCGGACAACTGGTGGGCTTGAACCCACAGCGGATTCCGCGCAGACGGCGGATCGCTTCGCCGGCAGGCATTCCCTCCACGAGGGCAGCAACCCCCTGCGTATTGCCGCTGCACCCGCCTTCGAATCGGACGTTTCGTAGCAGCCCTTCCTCCAGATCAAAGGTGATGCTTCGTGAGCAGACACCTTTTGTTCGATACTGACAATGCATATAGAACCGTTCCTTTCCAACAGAGCACAGGCGCCTTTATTTCTCCCGTCTCTTCTTTCCTTTATAGCTGAGCAGCGCCTCTACCATCTCATCGTCCACCGTCACCGAGCCAAGCGGCCGGGCTGTACGGGTATACATGCCATGGAAATCCGAGCCACCGGTCACGAGCAAACCATTTCCCCGGGCAAAAGCCAGCAGCTCTGCCCGTTTCTCCTCGTCATGGGACGGATGATACACCTCGACGCCGTCCAGCCCCAGCGACGTCAATTCCTCCATCAGTGCCAGGCTGTCGTATTCGAAGGGATGCGCCAGCACAGCAACACCACCTGCGCTGTGGATCAGCTCGAGCACTTCACGGGTGTCCGGATATTCCACCGGAACATAGGCGCTGCCGCCCTCGGAAAACAGCTTCTCATAGACACTGCCGTAAATACCGTCGGCATAGCCCGCATCCATCAACGCATGCATGATGTGCTGTTTATAGATATTGGTGCTACCGGCTGCGCATTTGGCCACCATCTCGGGTACGATTGGATAATATCGCAGAACCTTGCGCAGCATCTCCTTTGAAGCCTGCTTGCGGCTCTCGCCGATCCGACGGCAAAGCCCCTCCAGCCGGTCGGGCGTGTCGCAGAGATAGCAGAGCAAATGCGCCCGCCGTCCGCGTGCCCCATCTGTGGTCGAGAGCTCGACACCGTGAATTACCGGCAGCTCCTGCCGCCTGCCAATGATCGCCGCACGTGTGGCGGACGCCGTGGTGTCGTGATCGGTAACGGCGAGCGCCGTCAGGCCACGACGCCTGGCCATCGCAATCAGTTCCTCAATCCCCACCGAGCCGTCTGAAACCTTGGTATGACAGTGCAAATCCCCCGCCATATAAAAAACACCTCCGCAAAACCACGAGAGGGAACCCCTCGTCGGCACAGCCACTTTATAAAACCGACGTTTTCCCTCTTTATATACTATATTATACAAAATTCTTTTCAAAAAAACAAGCCCGCTTTCCGATATCCGGTTTTCTCAAGCACAAAAGGGATTGCCTGTCCGGCAGATTTTGTGATATACTAAGCGAAAGGCTCTCGGGGAGTCGACGGAAAGGATGGCGGGGTATGGTCTATATCACAGGGGATATCCACGGGGATATCTCCCGGTTTTCCGATTCGGAGATGCGGCGGGTCAAAAAAGGGGATACGCTGCTTGTCTGCGGCGATTTCGGTTTTGTCTGGAACGGCTCCCGACGGGAAAAAAAGCTGCTGAAAAAAATCGGAAAGCTTCCCTTCACCGTTGCCTTCCTCGACGGTGTACACGAAAATTACGACCTGCTTGCGGACTATCCGGTCGAGCAGTGGAACGGCGGTCACGCACAGATCATTGACGGACACCTGGTTCATCTGCTGCGGGGAGAGATCTATACACTCGAGAACAGCCGCTTCTTCGTCTTCGGCGGCGGCCAGAGCGCCGAACGGGACATCCGCGAGGAACACAAAACCTGGTGGGAGGCGGAGATGCCCTCCGCAGCCGAGATGACCGACGGACTCGCCCGGCTCGCGGAGAACGACCATCAAATTGACTATATCCTCACACATGAGCCCTCCGGCAAGGCGAGCGGCTATCTCTCCACTGACCGTAAGCTCGACGGGCTCAACGTCTATCTTAACCAGTTGGAGGAGCAGGCGCACTATCGGCACTGGTATTTCGGCAGCCTTCACCGTGACCGCCGGCTGAGCAAGCAGCATACGGTGGTGTTCCGCAAGGTACTGCCGGTCGAATCGAAATAGTACACCCGATGAAAAACAGGCGGAACGGCTTCTTTGACCGTTCCGCCTGTTTGGTTTTATCCGCTTATTTCGACCAGCTGAAGCGCTCCTCAAATACACCACCCGTATGGCGGTTATCCAGCATCGGTTCGCAGTCCGCGCGGTCTGTCGCCCGGCGCGGCGTCATGCCGCCGACAAACGAGACCTCACCGCCGTTAACCGCGACATTGCCGGTGTTGCGATAGAAATAGACGCCGGAGAACTGCTGGCGGCCACCGTTTACGGTGATGGCCGTCTCACCGGGATCCACGATATTGATCTGCTCGAACTGGATATCCGCGCCGCCGAGCACCATCGCGTAGTGCGGGTTGCCCCACATCAGTGTATTATACACCCGCGCACGACCGGTTGCGCCCTCGTCCGCAAGGAAATAGATCCGCGTCTGCGGGGACTCGATCGACACCAGCTCGGTGTTGATCAGATCGACATCGTCCACGCCCTCGATGTGCAGACCGATTTCGCCGCCGTCGGTGCCATGGCCGATAAAGGTACCTTTCGCGCCCTTACCGTCCTGGAGCACAAATTGCAGGCCGTGCTTCGCGGCAAACACGAAAGTGCCGAGCAGATGCTCGTTCTCGGTATAACCAAAGCGAAGGGCGTCGAGATATTTGATCTGGTTGTGCCAGAACGCACGCCAGGCCTTGTGCTCCGGCCGGTTTTCAAAATTGCTGCGACTCCAGTAGTGGGGGTTATACTGCACGTTTTCCACCCAGCCCTCGCCGCTGTTGTTGCCGATATAGAGTCCGCAGCGTATAGGGGCACCGCCGATATACGAAACGTAATGGCCTTCTGAGGGATAGGTCGCGAAGTCCAGACCCAACCAGGAGTTGACAAACACCACGTCGATGACATAGCCGTTTTTTCCACGACCCTGCACCGCCCACGGATAAGCGACCGGCTCGACCGGGTCCTGATCCGGGTGCTGGATCACAAGTCCCCGCACACCGGCGCTCTCCGCAAGCACGATAAACGGCTCGGCATTCTCATCGCCACGGCCGCCGGTCGGCTGCAGTACGGAGCCGCCGCCCATCGTATGGCTCGGCACCTCAAACACGCCGCGCAGCTCAACCCCGGACGGCACATACAGGCTGCCGTCGCAACGATACCATCCGGCGGGCAGATAGACCACGCCGCCGGTTTTGCCTGCGTCATCCAGCGCCTTCTGCAGCGCTGCCGTATTGTCGGTCTGCCCACCTGCCGCAATGCCGTAGTCCGCAGCATTGTACAGCACGGCGCTTTCCGGACGCGCCGGAATCGTGCGGAATTTGTGGCCGCCCTTCGGCGCAACCGGCAGGTTCAGCGCCTCCTCCGAGAAGAGCAGCTCGCGCCGGGCGGCCTCGTCCACCTCCAGCCGGCAGCCGCCCGCAAAGTCGCAGCCGAGGATCTGGGCTCCGCCGATGCCGTCCATCAGCTCAAAATGACGCCCCTCGCCGAATGAACACTGCTGCATGGAGAGTCCGCCCTGCTTCTGCAGCACAGCGGACTCGGTCCAGCCGCGCAGCGTGCAGTTGACAAAGCTCAACTCGCCCTCGCCGTCGTGCACCACCATATGGGGATAGCAGCCCTCCAGTTCAACGCCGTTGAGCTGCATGACCGTGACAAATCGGTTATCGCTCACCACCGCAGCGCAGAGACCCGGGATATCGGCGGTGATGCGGCTGTCGGACAGCGCCACGCCATAGGCGTTGACCGTGATGAGATGGAAGCCGATATAGCAATTGTGCAGGATCAGGCGGCTGAGCTGGGCGTTCGGGCCGCCCGAGGCAAAGCAGGTGATGGTAAAGCCGATGTGGCAGTGCTCGACATGGATGTCATAGCCATACTCCCAGTCGGAGCGCGCCATAAACACGCCGGTGACATTTGCGAGCATATGGGCGCGGAGCGCCTCGCAGGCCGCCGCATCCATCGGCTGCTCCTCCGGTGTCAGTGTGAACTGCTCCCAGTAGCGGGGGCGGATATTGAGGTTCTGCATCCGGCCGATATCGGTGGTAACATCCATGAAAAAGCCGATGTCGACCGGCGTGATATAGACATTTTTCAAGGTATGCAGCTCATTGCCGTCGGGGCCGCACTGCACGCCGCGCCACGGGTTGACCAGTGTCACGTTTTCGAGGGTGATGCTGTCCGAACCCTGCTGGCGGACCGCCGGGGAATAGGGGATCGGGTTCGCGATCGTCTGCTCCGGATAGAACAGCGCGACGCCCTTGAGCCCGCTGCAGGCACGCATCGTGATCTGCGGCGTTCCGTCGGCATCCTCCCGGCCGCAGTAGCAGCAGAGAATGGTGCCGCGTCCGGCGTTCGGCTCCTGTTCCGGATCGATCCACTCACCCCGCAGGGTGACGGCGGTCTTGATATCGAGATAGCTGCGCAGGGCATAGCGCCCCTCCGGCAGATAGACCGTGCCGCCGCCGACAGCGGCGCAGGCGTCGATCGCTGCCTGGATCGCGGGAGCCGCGTCCGCCGCGCCGGTGGCATCCGGCGCGTATTCGACGGCATTGACCGCCACCACGCAGACATCCCCAAGATCATACTGCTGTTTCAGAATTGTCGGTTTCATAGATTCTCCGTCCTCTCTTGCCCGGCGGCGCACCAGCCGACCGGCTGACATTTGAGCGGCGGGCAGTCCCCGCCCGAAACGCCACCAGCATAACAATTTCTGGAGAAGAAGTCAATGCCAAACCGCAAATATTTTAAAAATACTCCCAATTCCCTTTTTCGCCCCCGAAATAGGGGTTGTCTGACTGAATGTAGAACTATTCATCAAGAACTATACAGACATTTTCGCCATCGTTTCGACGGGCAATTCCTCTTTGCTGTGGACATAGAAAGAGGGCAGCTATTTTCCGGATTGAAAATAGCCGCCCTCCCGGTTGGTGTATTCCGTTATGTGAACATCTGCCGGCAAACAGGGGTTTGCAAATCTGCACCGTGCCTCGAAAACAACCTGGATTTATACCTTCTTCCGCGTCAGGAAAATCCCAATGACGGCACCAGTCAGGATAATCGGTGCTGTTCTGACAAACAGCCATTCAAGTGCGTGAACCGCCACTCCGAGAACAGCGGTTTCAGGATCACCATAATCCCAGCCCAGATAAGGGCTTTCCAATGCCAATACAATTGCGAAAATTGCTGCTATGACTACGCACAATGAGATAAGAAGCCAATGTAAAATCCTTTTCCCTGTGGCCTTTCTCTGTGCAAGCTGCAGGTTTATCACCTCCAGTTTTGCAGAAATCGCCTTTAAGTCATCCACTTCCGACTCCATGACGTTTTCTCCAAGCAACGTACTCACGGGTGTTTCCAGCACTTCCGACAGGGAGATCAACATGTCGGAATCGGGAACGGACAATCCTTGTTCCCATTTGGAAATGGTTTGCCGCACCACGTTCAGCTTGACAGCAAGCTCCTGTTGCGAAAGTCCTTTTGATTTTCTGATTGCCTTTATATTTTCGTTGAGCATTAGGGATAGCCTCCTTCCAGTCTTTGTCATCATTATAGGAAGAACTGCCCGTTGCTACAAGCAACGCATTTTAACATTCCCGTAAAATGGGCTATTCCCCGTTTTCCGCCACCCGTTGCCTACAGCGCGGCCGTCTCCTGACGCGTCCGATGAGTCGCCGTCAACCGCCGCATGGTCACCAGATAGGCGATACAGAGCGGGATCAACGCGCCGAACCAGGCGAGTGGGTTGGAGGCGCTGGCGCCCGCAAAACCGAAATGCCGCGCAAGCGTCGCCGCCGCGACACAGCGCATCAGCAGCTCCATAATGCCCGCCAGCGTCGGAATGCCGCTCTGGCCAAGCCCCTGCAGGGTATAGCGGACGATAAAGAGCACGGCGAGCAGCGCATACATCGCGCCGTTGATGACGAGATAGGTCTGGGAGAGCGCAACCGCTTCCGGTTGATTGCTGACGAACAGCCCTGCGAGCGGACGACCCGCAAAAATGTTCACCAGTCCGATCACAATGCTGAACGAAACCGACATCGCGAGGCACTGACGCACCCCCTTCGAAATGCGGGGGATGTTGCCCGCCCCGTAGTTCTGGCCGGTATAGGTCGCCATGGTCATGCCGAAGGACATCATGGGCTGGGTCGCGAGAGAATCCACCTTCTGCGCAACGGTATAGGCGGCCACTGAGAGGGAACCGAGGTCATTGAGCACAAACTGTACCATAATCGCACCGATTGCGATGATGGATGCCTGAAATCCCATCGGCAGGCCCATCCGGACATGTGCCCAGATATCCCGGAGACCGAATTGCCAATCCGTCCGCCGGAGATGCAGCGACGGGAATTTCCGAATGATAAAGAGAATACAGAGCAATCCGGAGAACAGCTGCGCGGCAACGGTCGCCACCGCCGCTCCTCTTACGCCCATTCCCGCATAGCGGATCAGCACAAAATCCAGCAGAATGTTGAGCACGCTCGCGATCACGAGAAACATCAGCGGTGTGCGGCTGTCGCCCAGCGCCCGCAGGATATTTGACAACAGATTGAACAGCATCGACGCACCAATTCCCGCAAAAATCACGGTGATATAGCGGCAGGCGTCATCCAGAATATCGCCCGGCGTCCGCAGAAACACCAGCATCGGTCGCACAAACACCACGCTCAGTGCTGTCATCACCACTGTCACCACAAGGCATAGCAGGATGCTGACCGCGAAGCTCCGGCGGACGCCCGCCTCATCCTCCGCGCCGAAGCGCTGGGCTGTGACAATCGCAAATCCGCTGGTCAGCCCCTGGGCAAAGCCGAGCACAAAAAACATCAGGCTGCCGGTGCAGCCGACCGCGGCCAGGGCCGATACGCCGAGCGTCCGCCCGACGATCAGCGTATCCGCCATGTTATACAGCTGCTGGAACAGATTGCCGATCAGCAGCGGTATCGTAAACCGGAAAATCAGCCGCGCCGGGCTGCCGGTCGTCATATCCTTTGTCATCGAGACACGCCCTCTTTCCCCGTCCCACGGGACAGTGTTGGTATTGTACTCCTTCCCACCGTCGGCCGCAAGAGGGGAGACGCAAATTTTCGCAAAAACGGGAAAACGCCGCCCGGGAAAATTTCCGGGCGGCGCAGAGAATTTGGTATCAGCTGTTTACAAGCTTTCGCGCAGGCGGACGGCAATCTCATCGAGAAACGTCATCGTGTTGACTGCACGCTTCTCCGGCAGGGTCGAAAGCCCGACCAGATCCTTGGTCATCACACCGCTTTCGATCGTGCCGATGGTCGCAGCCTCCAGCTTGTCGGCAAAATCCATGAGCGCCGGCAGCTCGTCCAGTTCGCCGCGCTTGCGCAGCGCACCCGACCAGGCAAAGATGGTCGCGACCGAGTTGGTCGAGGTCTCCTCACCCTTGAGATGGCGGTAATAGTGGCGGGTGACGGTGCCATGGGCGGCCTCATACTCATAGTTGCCGTCCGGCGAGACCAGCACACTGGTCATCATGGCCAGCGAGCCGAACGCGGTCGCGACCATATCGCTCATCACATCGCCGTCGTAGTTCTTGCAGGCCCAGATGAAACCGCCCTCGGAGCGGATGACCCGCGCAACTGCGTCGTCGATCAGCGTGTAAAAATATTCGATGCCCGCCGCCTCGAACTCTGCCTTGAACTCCGCCTCGTAGATCTCGGCGAAGAGATCCTTGAACCGGTGGTCATAGATTTTCGAGATGGTGTCCTTCGTCGAGAACCAGAGATCCTGCTTCAGCGACAGCGCATAGCGGAAGCAGGCGCGCGCAAAGCTTCGGATCGAGGCATCGGTATTGTGCATCCCCATCACCACGCCGCCGCCCGCGAAATCGTGGATCAGCTTGCGTGTCTCGTGACCATCCTGATCGGTGACAACCAGCTCCGCCTTCGCGGGGTTCTCGACCAGCAGCTCGGTATTCTTGTAGATATCGCCATAAGCATGACGCGCCAGCACAATCGGCTTTTTCCAGGTTCGGACGTTCGGCTCAATGCCCTTCACCAGCACCGGCGCGCGGAAAACCGTGCCGTCCAGCATGGCGCGAATCGTGCCGTTTGGGCTCTTCCACATCTCCTTGAGATGGTATTCCTCCACTCGCTGAGCGTTGGGGGTGATGGTCGCGCATTTGACGCCGACACCGTACTTCTTGATGGCATTGGCCGCATCGACCGTCACCTGATCATCGGTTTTGTCGCGGAAGGGCAGCCCAAGGTCATAATACTCACATTTCAGATCCACAAACGGGGTCAGCAGCTTATCCTTGATGGCCTGCCAGATGATGCGAGTCATCTCGTCGCCGTCCATCTCCACGAGCGGCGTGCGCATTTGAATTTTTTCCATAGCGATTTTCCTCCAGACTTGTCAGACGATTCCGGGACAGTACATTTCCTTTAGTATAACACATCCGGCCTCTTTGTGTAAAGAGGCCGGATGTGCGAAGAAGCGCTTATGCGCGCGTCAAACGGTAAACCATACCCGGGGCGGTCGCGAACCGGAGCGTATTTCCATCCAGCGTCTCAGTCTGCACCGCTGCGCCGGTCTCGTCGCTGAGCCGGAGGTCCGCGAGCCCCTGGCCGCGCAGGAGGCAATCCCGCCCGGCGAGCGAGCGGATCCCGGCGTCCGTCAGCGCGCCGTTTTCCCACGCCATCGCCACCTCGAAACCGCCGCGCGCCCGCAGGCCCCGCACGCTGCCGTCCGCCCACATCGCGGGCAGCGCCGGCAGCAGCTCGACCGCATCCCCCTGGCTTTGCAGCAGCATCTCGGTCATGCCCGCCGTCGCGCCGAAGTTGCCGTCGATCTGGAACGGCGGATGCATATCGAACAAGTTGCCGTTCGTCGACTCAAGCAGAATCTGATTGACCATCACACCGGCATGATCGCCGTCCCGCAGCCGCGCCCAGAAGTTGATCTTCCAGGCCTTCGACCAGCCGGTTCCACCGTCGCCGCGGGTGCGGAGTGTCTGCTTCATCGCCTCAACAGCGGCATCCTCCGCCGCGCTGCGGCCTGCCACCACCAGCGTCCCGGGATGCAGGGCATAGAGGTGGTTCACATGGCGGTGGCCGCCGTCGCCGGTGATATCCAGCGTAATTTCGTCCTTCCACTCCATGTACTGGCCGCCAAGGCCGATCTTCGGCAGCGACAGCTTCGACTGTGCCGCTTTGATCTCCTCAAGTTCTGTGCTCATTTTGCCAAGGATCTCACTTGCCTTGACAACCTCCTCGAACAGCTCCCAGATGATCGCCTGATCGCAGGAAGCGCCGATTGAATAGGGACCATGCTCCGGGGAATAGGAGGGATTCGCCACAAGGCCGCCGTCCCGCTCGTCTTCCCAGAGATTGTCCACCCAGAACAGCGCCGCCTCGAGCATAGTGCCGTAATTTTTTTCGAGAAACGTCCGATCCTGCGTGAAGGCGTAATATTCCCAGATATCCTGGCACATCCACGCAGCAGCAGCCGGAAAATGGAACGCCCAGTAATAGGTGCCGGGCGCGGTGTTGCCCCAGACATTGTTCTCGTGGTGGATGACCCAGCCGCGTACCTCACCGCCGTCCCGCGTGCAGTAATACTGCCGGGCCGTCTCGGTTCCCCGTGGCACCAAGCTGTTCACATAGTCGATCACTGGGGTGTGGCACTCGGCGAGATTCGTCTGCTCCGCGTGCCAATAATTCATTTGCAGGTTGATATTGGTGTGATAATCCGCACCCCAGGGCGGGTTCAGGCCGTCGGCCCAGATGCCCTGCAAATTCGCCGGAAGCGAGCCTTCGCGCGAGCTCGCGATCAGCAGATAGCGCCCGAACTGATAGTAGAGCATCTCGAGATAGCGATCCTCTGCCTGGCTGTTGCCGCGGCCATGATAGCCCGCGAGCAGCCGATCTGTCATCTTCTTCGGCAATGAAGCATCGCCAAGCGACAGCTCGACCCGCCCGAACAACGCGGTATAATCCGCCTCGTGCGCCGCCAGCAGCGCATTAAATCCGCACGCAGCGGCCTCGCTTACCCGTGCCGCGACCGTGTCCAGGGGATCCGCATCGCTGAAATAACAATAGCTGTCGTCCATGCACTGAATATAGTTGGTGCCCGCGCTGAACACGAGCAATACCTCGTCCGCACCGGTCACCTGGATCGTGCCGTCGACAACCGCCATGCTGCCGCCGGTCGGGATCACCCGGAGCTGACCGGCAAAACGCAGGCCATCGGGTCCATGATCCGCAGGGCGGCCGATGATCGTGATCGTATCGCCGGAGGCGACAATTTCCTTGATGGGCTGCGGCGATTCCAGCGCAAACGAGGCCGAAATCTGGCCCTTTTCACTCGCCGAGAGGCGCGTCACCAGCACATTGCCCGGACAGCTCGCAAAGTATTCGCGGGTGTAGGTCACGCCGTCCTTCTTCCAGGAGACCGTGGCCACTGCCCGGCCGATATCCAACGTCCGGCAGTAATCGGTGCAGGACGTGTCCGCCGTCCGGATACACAGATCACCAAGCGTCTGATAGGAGCCGAAATGGTGCTTTTCACCGATCATGCGGCCGAGCAGCTCCCGCAGCTTCTCATCTTCGGGGGCATAATCCGCTGTCACCAGCTCGCCCGTCGCTTCGTCGATATGCGCCGGGTGCTCCTTTGTAAACGCCGTCATCTTGTCCTGCATCGCCTGCCGCAGTTCCCGCAGTGCGCCGCGAACGTCCACCTCTCCGGCGATGCTGCCGCCATTATAGGCGGGGTCGGCGCCGGGGCCGCCGGACCAGAGCGTATGTTCATTGATCTGCACCCGCTCGTCGGCCACGCCGCCGAACACCATGGCCCCGAGGAAGCCGTTGCCGAGCGGCAGTGCCTCCCGTTCCCAGTCAGCTGCCGGCGCATCATATTGCAGTAGATATTTGTTCATGTTTGTCCCTCCCGTTTTGAAGTCGTTTGGTCATGTCCATCTTACGATACTCGGCGGACACTGTCAATCGAAACAGAAAAATTTTTTCCGTCCGTCTGTCAGCCGATAGGTCTCGCCCGCTTCAGCCACAAAGATAAGTGTATCGTCATCCGGGAAAACCGCCGGCAAATCCATTGCCGATCGGTTGCCGACGCGTCATATTGTAATTTGTAATGCAGCGCAGATCATTTCTTCTCTACGGAAACGGCCCCCTTTCCCGGGAACCTCCCAGAGGAAAAGGGGCCTGCTATCCGGAAATATATCCCCCCGCTCATCTCACGGAGGAAATGAATCTTTGGTTACCGATTTCTACTTCTCCGCCGGGAATCGATCAATCTTCTCAACCGCGTATTGCAGTGCGGGGGAATATCCCCCGCAGCAAAAACGCTGGCGCGTTTTTGAAGCCCCCTACAGAGGTAATAAGCCTTTGGTTAAGGATCAGATATTCCGTGATCCCTCATCCATATTCGCGCTTTCCAACAAGTCACTTCTCCGCCGGGAATCGATCAATCTTCTCAACCGCGTATTGCAGGATCAGGCGGGCGTCGGTCGTATTGACCACGCCGTTGCCGTCCACATCACCGGCCTTCAGCTGATTCTCATTCAGCGTGATCTTCTCCACCGCATATTGCAGCGCCAGCCGCGCATCGGTCGTGTTGACCACGCCATCACCGTTGATGTCGCCCAGTTCGCCGTCGTCCGGCGTTATCGGCTCATCCGGATCACCGGGACCATAGGGCACTTCCTCCGCGATCGTCTTTTCGCCGCTCGATACATAGAAGTAGTTAATGTTCACCGAGCTGCTGAAGGTGAAATAGAGATCGTGAATACCGGCCGCCTCTTCTGTGGCGTTGATGTCCAGCACCTTTGTCGAATAAATCTGCCAGCCGCCCGTTCCGACGATGTCGATGCTACCGATCGGCGGTGCCGTCGGGCTGTCGAGACGGACATCAATCCTCGTCGTGTCGCCGTCCTCCTTCGCCACACGGAACAGAACGCCGTCCGGCGGAACAGGGAAGTAGACATTCTTGTAAACAACCCAGTCGCCACCGTTGATATTGCTCAGGTTATACCCACCTTCAGCGCAGGACTCCGCCTTAATGTTTGCGCCCTTCACCTCGTCAAAGTCCTCAGCCTCAATCTGCGACGGCATGATGCGGCTGTTGTCGGAAACGCCCTTGCGGAACTCGATTTTGACATAGCGATCCTGCCGCCAGACCTGGAGCACCACCTTGCCGCCGTCCCGCGTTTCCTCATACATCTTCATCAGATGCAGGACATCGGTAATCTTGGTTCCGTTGTATCTGGTGATGACATCGTTCGGGCGGAAGCCCAGCACCTCCGCCAGGCTCGCATCCTCGAAACCGGCGAGATACGCCCCGTTGTCGCCATACTCCTCCGGCAGCTTGGTCGCCTGCAGAATGGACTTATTATAGAGGTTGTCGAATTTGCCGCGCAGGAAGCTCTGGGGATTCGACATCTTCTGATCCTGCGGGATTTCTTCGATGCGATAGGTCTCGCCCGCCTCGGTCGCAAAGGTGATGACATCGCCGTCGGCTTTGAACGCGACCGTTTTGCCGTCGCTCTCGCGGACCACCTTCGCGCGGGACAGACCATAGTAGCTCAGCGTGCAGTCGCCGCCCACCTCCGAAGTGACCGACGCGGACTGGAGCATCTGATTTTTCCACTCCATATCCACTTCAAAGTTGCCGCGCGCCTTCAGACCCTTGACACTGCCGTTCGCCCACATCGCGGGCAGCGCCGCCAGCAGGTCGATCGAATCGCCCTGGCTCTGCAGCAGCATCTCGGTCATACCCGCCGTCGCGCCGAAGTTACCGTCGATCTGGAACGGCGCATGGGTATCAAACAGGTTGGGCAGGGTGGACTGGAGCAGAATCTGATTGACCATCACGCCGGCGTGATTGCCGTCCCGCAGCCGCGCCCAGAAGTTGATCTTCCAGGCCTTCGACCAGCCGGTTCCACCGTCGCCGCGGGTGCGGAGTGTCTGCTTCATCGCCTCAACAGCGGCATCCTCCGCCGCGCTGCGGCCTGCCACCACCAGCGTCCCGGGATGCAGGGCATAGAGGTGGTTCACATGGCGGTGGCCGCCGTCGCCGGTGATATCCAGCGTAATTTCGTCCTTCCACTCCATGTACTGGCCGCCAAGGCCGATCTCGGGCAGCGAGAGCTTTGCCTGCGCCGCTTTGATCTCCTCAAGCTCTGTACTCGTTTTGCCAAGGATTTCGCTCGCCTTGACAACCTCCTCGAACAGCTCCCAGATGATGGTCTGGTCACAGGAGGCGCCAAGCGAATAGGGGCCGTGCTCCGGGGAATAGGACGGATTGCTCACCAGCTTGCCGTCGCGCTCGTCCTCCCAGAGGTTATCCACCCAGAACAGCGCCGCCTCGAGCATGGTGTTGTAATTTTCCTCGAGGAACTCCTCGTCCATCGTAAAAGCGTAGTACTCCCAGATATCCTGGCACATCCATGCCGCAGCCGCCGGGAAGTAGAAAGCGTCCGACTCGCCGGGCGCCGTATTGCCCCAGATGCTGTTCTCATGGTGGATGACCCAGCCGCGCACATCCTCGCCGTCCTGCGTGCAGTAGTAGTGCTGTGCCGACTCATAACCGCGGGGCACCAGGCTGTTGATATAGTCGATGACCGGCAGATGGCATTCGGCGAGGTTCGTCTGCTGGGCAAGCCAGTAGTTCATCTGCAGGTTGATATTGGTGTGGTAGTCCGCGGACCAGGGCGGATTGAGCCCCTCGGCCCAGATGCCCTGCAAGTTCGCCGGGAGCGAGCCCTCGCGCGAGCTCGCGATCAGCAGATACCGCCCGAACTGATAGTACAGCGTCTCGAGATACCGATCTTCGAGCGCGGTGTTGATCTTGTTATAATCGGTGAGCAGCTGGTTGGTCGGCTTCGCCGGCATCTCGCTTGCCCCGATGTTGAGCTCGACACGGGAGAACAGCTCACTGTAGTCGTCGACATGCGCCTTCAGCAGCGCGTCGTACTTCTTAGCAGCGGCGGCGTTGACATTGGCCTCCACCGCCTTCATCGGATCCTCGTCGCTGAAATAGTCGTAGCTGTCATCCATGCACTGGACATAGTTGGTGCCCGCGCTGAACACGAGCAGCACCTCGTCCGCACCAGTGACCGTGACCGCGCCGGTTCCAGTCGTCATCGAACCGCCGGTCGGCACAACCTTGACCTGGCTTGCAAAATGCAGGCCGTCCGCGCGCTGATCCGCCGGCTGGCCGATCAGGCTGACGGTATCGCCGGAAGCCGTGACGGTGCTTTTGATCTGCTCGGAGGTCAGGGAAATCTGCCGGGTGATCTTTCCCTTCTCGCTTGCCGAGAGGCGCACCACCATCACGTTGCCGGGATTGCTGACAAAATATTCGCGGGTATAGGTCACGCCGTCCTGTTTATAGGAAACCGTCACCACCGCATTGCGCAGGTCGAGCGAACGGGTATAGTCCGTATACGCCGCCGTCGCGCCTTTGTTCGCATTCAGCAGAGTCAGCTCGGCCAGCTGCGGCGGATTGTGCTCCGCTGTTTCAAGGATTTCCAGCTTGAAATGGGAATAGGAGACCTGCTTTTCCATCTCAAAGCTCTTTGTCTCGCCGCGGTCGGCGAAGGCCACACCGGTCTGTTCGTCGATCAGCGTGTAATTTTCGCCGTCATTGGAGCCGTAGAGCTTCCAGTTCTTCGGATCGCGCCCCGGCGTATCATTGCCGGAGATGAGGCTGTAGGACTTTGTGGAAAACGCCTGATCATAGCTCCAGGTCACCGTCACCGGCCAGGTGAGGTTGTCCTTGTCGGCGCTGTTTCCGGCAAACCACTTGGTCGTGCTGCTGCCGTCGAACAGGTTCCGCGCCACTTCGCCGCTGAGATCCGCCGGTTCCGCGGAGGAGGTGGCTTCCTGCAAAACCGGTTCCGCGAGAGACGGATCGGTCAGCATCAGGTTGCCGAGCGTCTGATAGGAACCGAAATTCGCCTTGGTACCCTTGAGCTTTTCCAGCAGACTTTTCAGTTCGGAGGTGTCCTCATAGTTCGAGGTCACGAGCTTCCCGTCCTCGTCTTCGTAGGCCGTGTGATTCTCCGAGAACTCGTTCATCATCTCCTGCAGCATCTGGCGGATCTCCTGCAGCGCCGCACGGGCCCCCTCGGCCGTCCCCTTGTGACCGCCGTCGAAATTCGGATTGGCGCCGGGGCCGCCCGACCAGAGCGTATGCTCATTGATCTGGATCCGGTCGTTGTCAACGCCGCCGAACACCATGCCCCCAATAAATCCGTTACCGATTGGGGTCGCCTCATTCTCCCAGTCGGCGGCAGCAGCCGTATACCATGTGCGAAGGGGCAGCGGGTTCTCCGATCCCTCCGCGGCAGATACACCGGTCACGCCTCCCGCCAACAGCGCCGCGGCCGTTATACCGCTCAGCCATTTTTTCCACATAGAATATACCTCCTTTGGTCCGGCTCTTCCTCGGAAAAGCCGTCATGGTCGTTCACGAGAACATTCCTATTGAAAATCATAACGAATTTTCCGCTTATTGTCAAGAGAAATCCCGCAATTTCCGCCTCTTCTTTGGATAGATTCTACGATTTTACCAGCGCCAGTGGCCAATTACTGGCGAATTGCGCGCTTTCCTTTTGGGAACCGCTATGCTATAATGATTGGGTATTGGGACGCGTTCCGTCCGTTTTTCAGCGGACGGCGCGCCCTATCTGAGCTGGAAAGGAAGGAATGCTGTCTATGGAGGCTTCCAGAAAAAAGCAGCTGGCGGCGATCGCCGCCCGCATCCGCATGGATATTGTCGAGGGGACATTCCGTGCGAAAAGCGGTCATCCGGGCGGTTCGCTGTCGATTGCGGACGTGCTCGCCTATTTGTATTTTGAGGAGATGTCGATTGATCCGGCCCAGCCGAAGCTGGCTTCGCGCGACCGGTTTGTGCTCTCCAAGGGCCACGCCGCTCCCGCGCTCTACGGCGCGCTGGCGGAGCGCGGCTATTTCCCGCGTGAGGAACTGCTCTCGCTGCGTCAGATCGGCGCCATGCTGCAGGGCCATCCCGACATGAAGGGGACCCCGGGTGTCGATATGTCGACCGGTTCGCTCGGTCAGGGGGTCTCGGCCGCGGCGGGTATGGCGCTTGCCGGAAAGCTGGACGGCGCGGACTATCGTGTCTATACCATCCTCGGCGACGGTGAGATTGAAGAGGGACAGGTCTGGGAGGCGGCGATGTTCGCGGCCCATAAGAAGCTGTCGAACCTCTGCTTCATTGTCGACAACAACAACCTCCAGATCGACGGCTCCGTCGAGGAGGTCAACTCTCCCCATCCCATTCCGGAGAAATTCGCCGCCTTCGGCTGCAACGTCATCGTGGCCGACGCGCACGATTTCGACCAGCTCGAGGCCGCTTTCGCAGGCGCACGCGCCTGCACCGACCGGCCGACCGCCATTGTGCTGAAAAGCGTGAAGGGCAAGGGCGTCTCCTTTATGGAGAACCAGGTCGGCTGGCACGGCTCCGCCCCCAATCAGGAACAGTATGACACCGCGATGGCGGAATTGAAGGCGGCACTCGCCGCGGCAGAGGAGGGCTAATCCATGGCGGATATCATCAAAAAGGCAACCCGCGATTCCTATGGTCAGGCGCTGGTCGAGCTCGCGGAGGAATTCCCGCATCTCGTTGTGCTGGACGCCGACCTCGCCGCCGCGACCAAGACCGGCGGTTTCAAAAAAGCCTATCCCGACCGCTTTTTCGACTGCGGTATCGCCGAGAGCAACATGATGGGCATTGCGGCGGGACTGGCCGCAGCCGGAAAGGTTGTGTTCGCCTCGAGTTTCGCGATGTTCGCGGCGGGACGCGCCTTTGAGCAGGTGCGCAATTCCATCGGCTATCCCCATCTGAATGTGAAAATCGGCGCGACCCATGCCGGCATCTCGGTCGGCGAGGACGGCGCGACCCATCAGTGCTGCGAGGATATCGCCCTGATGCGCACCATCCCGGGCATGACCATCCTGAATCCTGCGGACGACACCGAGGCGAAAAAGGCTGTCCGCGCCGCTCTCGAGCTGGACGGTCCGGTCTACCTGCGGTTCGGCCGGCTCGCCGTACCGGTCATCTTCGACGACAGCTATCGTTTCGAAATCGGCAAGGGTGTCGAGCTCGTTCCCGGCAGCGACGTCACCGTTATCGCCACCGGCCTGATGGTAAATGAGGCGCTGAAGGCAGCTGAGACGCTGAAGACGGAGGGAATCTCCGCAAGAGTCATCAACATGGCGACCATCAAGCCGATTGACCGTGACATCATCCTCAAGGCGGCCGCCGAGACCGGTGCCATCATCACCGCTGAGGAGCACAACATCATCGGCGGTCTCGGCAGTGCGGTTGCGGAGGTTGTCTGCGAGACGCGTCCCGTTCCGGTGCTGCGCGTCGGCGTGAACGACACCTTCGGCAAATCCGGCCCCGCCGTCGATCTGCTGCCGCTGTTCGGCCTTTCTGCTGAACACATTGCGGAGCAGGCACGCGCCGCCGTCGCGATGAAGAAAAACTGAAAGATTTCTCCGGGTCTTCCCGGCACAGGGCGTATATGGATCATACGCCCTGTCTTTTTCGAAACGTACGGAAGAAGGGAGTCAAAACGATATGTCTGTTAAATCGGATATTGAAATTGCCCAGAGCGTCCGGCCGCTGCCGGTGACGGAAATTGCCGCCGGTCTCGGACTGGGGGAGGAGGAGCTGGAGCTCTATGGGCCATATAAAGCCAAGGTGGGGCTTTCCGCGCTGAAAACCCGCGCGGATCGGCCGGACGGCAAGCTTGTGCTGGTCACGGCGATCACGCCGACGCCGGCAGGGGAGGGCAAGACCACCACAACCGTCGGTCTCGGTGACGCCTTGCACCGTATGGGCAAAAATGTCGTGCTGGCGCTGCGCGAGCCGTCGCTTGGCCCGGTATTCGGCATCAAGGGAGGCGCCGCCGGCGGCGGCTATGCCCAGGTGATCCCGATGGAGGATATCAACCTGCACTTTACCGGCGACATGCACGCCATCGGCGCGGCGAACAATCTGCTCGCCGCCATGCTTGATAACCACATTCATCAGGGCAACGCCCTCGGCATCGACGTCCGCCGCATCACCTGGAAGCGCTGCGTCGACATGAACGACCGCCAGCTCCGTCAGATTACCGACGGGCTCGGCGGCAAAATGCAGGGTGTCCCCCGGGAGGACGGCTTCGACATCACGGTCGCCTCCGAGATCATGGCGATCCTCTGCCTTGCGCGGGATATTCCGGATCTCAAGCAGCGCCTCGCCTCCATTGTCGTGGGCTATACCCGCGACGAGCAGCCGGTCACCGCCGGTCAGCTCAAGGCGCAGGGCGCCATGGCGGCGCTGCTGAAGGACGCCATTAAGCCGAATCTCGTGCAGACGCTGGAGCACACGCCCGCCTTTGTCCATGGCGGCCCCTTTGCCAACATCGCACACGGCTGCAACAGCGTCAGTGCTACCCGCATGGCGCTCAAGCTCGGGGATTATGTCATCACCGAAGCGGGCTTCGGTGCCGATCTCGGCGCGGAAAAATTTCTCGATATCAAGTGCCGCAAGGCAGGGCTGTGCCCCGATGCGGTGGTGATCGTCGCCACTGTCCGCGCGCTCAAGCATCACGGAGGCGCGGCCAAAGACGCGCTCGGCCGGGAGGATCTCGCGGCGCTGGAGGCCGGACTGCCGAACCTGCTCAAGCATATTGAAAATATCACGGTGAAATTTGGGTTGCCCGCCGTTGTGGCGATCAATCGCTTCCCGACCGACACCGAGGCGGAGCTCGCTCTGGTTCGGGAGAAATGCGCGGCTGTCGGCGCGAATGTTGCGCTGTCCGAGGTTTGGGCCAAGGGCGGCGAAGGCGGCCTCGAGCTCGCGGAGGAGGTGCTCCGCCTGACGGAACAGCCGAACAATTTCCGCATGATCTATCCCGATGAGCTGCCGTTGCGCGGCAAGATCGAGGCAATTGTTCGCGAGGTCTATAACGGCAGCGGCGTGGACTATACCGCTGCCGCTGCGAAGGAGCTGGATAAGCTCGAGTCGCTCGGCTTCGGGCATCTGCCGGTCTGCATGGCCAAAACGCAGTATTCTCTTTCGGACAATCCGGCCCTGCTCGGTTGGCCGAAGGATTTCCGCGTCACGGTGAAAAATGTCCGACTCGCGGCCGGCGCCGGTTTTGTCGTGGTGCTGACCGGTGATATCATGACGATGCCCGGTCTGCCGAAGGTTCCGGCAGCGGAGGCAATTGACGTCGACGAGGATGGCGTGATCAGCGGCCTGTTCTGATGTCCGGCCGCCCTGTCCGGTATTTACCAATCATCATACAGGCCAGGCGGCGTCTCCCCACAGGGACGCCGCCTGTTTTTGTCCCAAAATAGGAAGGGGGCATATTATTGGATTTTTTGAATTTTAGTATTATACAAGCGAATATATACTATTCGTATATAAAACAAAGCGATTGGGCAGTGCTGGACACGCTGTTTTCGCTGCTGCCCGCCGCACGACAGACCCAACTGGAACGCCGTCGGACAGCGCATTCATCCCAATCGATTGCGGCAACCGCCTTGCTGGCAGTTGCTTTGCAGCATCGGGAAGAAATTTCCAAAAATATGTCCCCTATACCGATCAATCCGGCACGGCTACTTGGCGACGAGGGACGGGATGCCCTGCGTCGGTTTCCCGGCGACTGGGTCCTCTCGGCGAGCGGCCAGCCGTTTCCGGACGGTATCCCCATCAAACAAAAACAGCGATATGTCAGTCTTTCCCACAGCGGCCCCCTGATTGCGGTCGCTCTCTCGGATAAACCGATAGGGCTGGATGTACAGGAGGCTGTCCCCGCCGACGCTTCGGCAATTTTTCGCCGGTTCGCGCATCCGGAAGAAAAGATGTGGATGGGCAACGCGACGGGGGAGGCCTTTCTCCGCTGGTGGACCTGCAAGGAGGCGGTGGTCAAGCTGACCGGGGAGGGGCTGGCCCGTCCTTTTTCGCAATTTGCCGTCCTTCCGGCGGAACAGGATAGCTGTTACTATACCTCGCTCGCCGACAAACCGGTTTCGCTTTGCTGTCTGCCGCTTGGGAAAGGAATTGCTGCCGTCGCTCACTATAGCACCCCATTTTTCCTTAAATAGGGAAAATACACAATTTATTCATCGGATCGCGGTTGTAATTTCTTATTCTTCGTGCTATACTACTGGATGCAAAAATTTTGGACATCAAACGATCGGAGGTATCCCCATGGCAAAGCCCGTGGTTCTCTGCGCCGACAGCACCTGTGATCTTGGCGATGAATTATGCCGTCAATATGACGTACACTATTATCCTTTCCATGTCATCCTCGAAGGTCACCAGTACGGCGACGGTGTTGATCTGTGGCCGGACGATATCTACGCCGCCTATCGCGAGCGGAAGGTGTTGCCCAAAACCGCGGCCATCAACGCGTCGGAATACATGGATTTTTTCCGTCCCTTTCTTGAGCAGGGCTGCGAGGTCATTCACATTACCATCGGCTCCGGGCTCTCCACTGCCTACCAGAACTGCTGTCTGGCCGCGGAGCAGCTCGAGGGCGTTTATGTGATCGACAGCCGCAATCTCTCAACCGGCTCCGGACTGGTAGTGCTCGAAGCGGCGAAGCGAATTGCGGCGGGTATGCCCGCTGCACAGATTGCCGAGGAGGTGCAGGCACTGACCAGCCGCTGTCACGCCAGTTTTGTCATCGACACACTGGAATTCCTCTATAAAGGCGGTCGCTGCTCGGCACTCGCCATGCTGGGCGCCAATATGCTGCAGCTCAAGCCCTGTATTGAGGTGGACAACCGCAGCGGCGCAATGGGGGTCGGCAAAAAATATCGCGGTTCTCTCGATAAGGCACTCGCGCAGTACGTGCGCGACAAGCTGGAGGGGCGTGAGGACATCGACCCCGAGCGGGTATTTATCACCCATTCCGGCATCTCCAATGAACGGATCGCGGCGGTTCGGCAGTTGGTCGAGCAGTATGGTCACTTTCAGCAAATCCACATCACCCGCGCGGGCTGCACCATCTCCTCTCACTGCGGCCCCAACACCCTCGGCGTGCTGTTCATGACCCGCTCCTGAGCAGACCGCCGCTCCAAAAAGGAGTTTCCGCCATGAAAAAATCCCGTATTCTGTCCGGTATTATTGCGCTGGTGCTGATCGCGGTTTTCTACTGGTTCACGCTGCCGGCACTGACGCTGCGCAATCCCGGTTTTTGGATTTTTCTGATTTTCAGTCTCGGCATTTTCCTTGTCTGCTTCTCACTGACGGAGATCATCGGTGCTATCAAGCAGGTGGAGTCGACTTCTTTTCAGGTCGGCGGTGTCCGTGTCTCGGTTCCAAAGCGGAAAAACACCGATGCGCCGGCCATGTCGAAAATGATCAAGGTGCTGCTGATCGTGATCGGCGCGCTTGTTCTGCTGATGCTGATTCTCGGCATCAGCAGTTCCACCTTTTTCCACGCCGACGCCTATCAGGCGCTGATCCAACCCACAGACGGCAGCTTCACCGAGGATGTCGCGGAGCTCTCGATGAATCAGATTCCGGTGGTTGACCGGGACACCGCCGCCCGTCTCGGCCAGCGCAAGCTTGGCGAGATGTCGGATCTCGTCTCCCAGTTTGAGATTTCGGGCGAATACACCCAGATCAACTACGGCAACCGGCCGGTGCGTGTGACGCCGCTGCGCTACAGCGATCCCATCAAATGGCTGAACAATCAGGCAAGCGGTGTGCCCGCCTATATCCGGGTCGACATGGTGACACAGGAAACCACGTTGGTTCGACTGGAGCAGGGGATGAAGTACGCACCCTATGAATACTTTATGCGGGATCTGACGCGCTATCTGCGCTTCCAGTATCCGACCCGGATGTTCGACAACTATTCCTTTGAGATCGACGAGGAGGGGACGCCCTATTGGGTCGTCTCCACCTATGAATACCGCATCGGCATGTGGGGCGGCAAGGACGCCACCGGCGCAATCCTCGTCAATGCCGTGACCGGTGAGCACACCTATTATCCGCTGGATCAGGTGCCGAACTGGGTGGATCAGATCTACGAATCCTCTCTCGTGCTGGAACAGCTCAACTACAACGGAAAATTCCGTTCCGGCTACTGGAACTCGATTTTCGGCCAGCGCGGCGTCCTGCAAACCACCGAGGGCTATAACTATATCGCGGTCAACGACGATGTCTATCTCTATACCGGCATGACCTCCGTTGTGAGCGACGAGTCCAACGTCGGCTTTGTTCTCGTCAATCTGCGCACCAAGGAGACGAAATTCTATTCGGTTCCCGGCGCAGAGGAATATTCCGCCATGGATTCGGCACAGGGACAGGTGCAGCATCTCGGCTATGTCTCGACCTTCCCGCTGCTGCTGAACGTCGCCGACCGACCGACCTATTTCATGTCTCTGAAGGATGCAGCCGGACTTGTGAAGATGTACGCGTTTGTCGATGTCGAGCGCTACCAGATCGTCGGCACCGGAGCCACAGTGGAGGAAGCGCGGGCCGCGTATACCCGTGTACTGCGGCAGGAGTCGGACATCACCGGCTCGGCGGACAATCAGGAGCGCAGCGGCACCATCGCCGCCATCCAGAGTGCGGTGGTCGAGGGCTTTACCCGGTACTACTTCCGTCTGGAGGGGGACGAAACCGTCTATGTCGCCTCTATCGAGCTCTCCGCCACCCTGCCGTTCTATCAGCCCGGTGACACCATCGTCTTCACCTGCACCGGCGATGGCAGCCAGCGAGATGTGTTGACCGTCGGATAAATCCTAATCTGCGTAGAACCCGCCTATCTGCCTTTCGGCAGACAGGCGGGTTTTTTTATGGAAAAATAAATTGTGCGCGCCTTATTGGTTAAAATAGTTCTTTGTAAAAATGTCTTTTGAATAGGCGGATATGTCACAATAATTAAATGGATTTTATTTAATTTGCGAATTGATTTCCCGGAAGAAACCTTTTAAACTGTAATTGTATAAAACCAAATATTTATTGTATAGTTGTTGAAAATATATTATGGCAAAGAGGGCTGCTGTAAAATCTCGTATATCTCGACATCTGTTCGCTTTTCTTTACCTCGCAGCCTAACGCTCCGCACGGTGTCCAGCGTGATACCAAGCTTTATCTTTATAACAAGGAGCTATGAAAAGATGAAAAAAAACAGCAAACCCATGAGTTTTCTTTTCCTAATTAAAATATATCTTCAGTATGCAAAAGGATGGTTCTTTGTCGTTTGCTTAAGCACTCTTTTATCTCCGCTAATGGCCTATATTGATGTGGTGATTTTACGCGAGGCGGTTGATTTTCTTGAATTGGATCGTGGACTATCGACTATTATAGGCCAAATGCTTATTTGGTTAGCCGTATATATACTTATTGTGATTCTGAATTCCATCATTGAAACATATATAGGCGAGAATATGAACACAGTTGTTGCCAATAAGATTCATCGCAAAATTTATACTCAAATTTTGAAAACAGATTATAAATATTTTGATAGAACCGATTTTTATAATGATTACACGTGGACATTAAACAATTTTTATTCACAGACCTTTTCATCCGTTCAAATGATATGGCAGTTATTGATATCTTTGTTTACTATCGGGACAATTGGAACATTGATGATATCAATGGATGGAGTTGTGCTTGTTCTGGTTGTTTTGTCTGTGGTGATGTCTGTTCTTCTTAATACTATTTTGAGTAAAGAGGCTTTTGATAAGCAAAAGGAATCCTTGTTGCATCAACGGATATTGGCATATATACAGCGTGTTTTTTACATAAAAGATTATGCTATGGGAATCAAAACGACCAATGTCAAAGAACTTTTATTGAAAAAATATGATGGTTCTACAGCCGAGCTGTCTAATATTATAAAAAATCACAGAAATAAAGTTACCATATTATCTGTATTAACAGGAGTGATGATATACTCTGTCAAGGTTATAACCATCTTATATCTTGTTGTACAGGTATACAATAATAAAATGACGCTTGGTGAATTTACGGCACTATTTTACGCATCCATTAATTTAAAGGCCCAACTGGATCAATTTGGAAATCTATTAACCAGATTGAAAAATTTGAACTTGTATACGGAAGGAATACAGGAGTTTTTTTCTTTGCCTTCGGAAATAGAAAACGTTGAATATGGCGAGACGCTTGATGATAAACCGCTGTCTTTAGAATTTAGGAATGTTGGTTTTCAGTATCATGACGATTCTGAAACGGTTTTAAAGGATATGAGTTTTGTTATTAATCCTGGTGAAAAGGTCGCTATTGTGGGTAGAAATGGTGCGGGAAAAAGTACGATTACAAAATTAATATTGCATCTGTACAAGCCGTCAACGGGACATATATATATTGACGACAAGCCGATAGATTCAATTGACGTGAATGATTTGAGATGCCATATCGGTGTGGCATTTCAAGACAGCATGTTGTATGCTTTTAATGTGAGAGAAAATGTTGATGTATACAATGAGAAGACACCAGAAAAAAACCTGGCTTCCATATTGGAAAAAATAGGGTTTGATAGCGTCCTTAAAAAGAATAATGTCACATACAACGCGGCACTTACAAGAGAACTGGACGATAAGGGGATAGAATTATCCGGTGGTGAACGACAATTAATAGCAATTGCCCGCGTCTTAACTAAAAAATTTGGTTTATTGGTATTCGATGAGCCATCCTCATCATTAGACCCTATAAAAGAATATACCTTGTCGAAAATGATCATGCATGAAACAGATGATACAACGGTTATTTTAATTTCACACAGGCTTTCCGCTGTAAAAAGTGCGGATAAAATATTATTTGTAGAGGACGGTCGTGTTGTCGAATGTGGTTCGCATCACGATTTGATGAAAGTAAATGGTAAGTATTGTGAGTTGTATACTCTTCAGGCAGAGGGATATCTGGAAGATTGATTATATCAAAGTCGGCAACGCCTCCCCAGTATATAACTGCCTGTCCTATGCGATTGGAGATACAAATCATTGGCACAATCCAAGGGGCTCTTTAAGCGACACCACGGATTTTATGGAAGATCATGGCTATCATCGTGTCAACAGCCCCACCTCCAATTGTATCGTGGCCTACGAAAAGGGCGGCTATGTGGGGCATTTTGCCAAGGTTACCAATGGTGTTGTGACCGCCAAGCTGGGGGAGGGCGAGGTTGTCCGGCACAGTCGGATCGATGCCTATTATGAGCAGTCTATCTATGGAAAGCCGATCGCCTATTACGTCAAAAATTAGGCGATCTCCACCCTGTCCAGTATGAACAAAAGGAGATGTATCGTATGAAACACAAAAAATGGTGGGCCCTTGGCGCGGTTCTGGCGCTGTCGGTGGGGCTGGTCGCCGTTGCGGCGCTGTGGCCGGATTCCTCCCCGCCCGCACTCGCCGGGGAGCCGGATCCAAGGCAGGAGGAATGGCGGCAGATAATCGACGCGATCGATCCCTCTCTGGAGCCCGCCCTTTTCCTGTCCTCCGACTTTCCGACTCCCCAGACCTTTCCCTCGGGCTTCCGGACGATCTATGAGCTCGGCATCGCCTGCGCCCCCTATCTGCTCGAGCGGTTAGATGTCGGCGAAGCGGACGGACGGGATGAGGCCATGCTTTTCGTCGCGGCTGCCAACAATCTGCATCTCGAAAAATGGTATCATGAGGAACGCGTGAATCCCAGAATCAGCACCCCCAAAGATTATACCCATAGATTTATCGCCTTCCTGAAAACCGTTCCCGAAGAGGTGCGGAAAATCTGCTCGTCCGGCAGCACCCTCGAGGAAAAATTCGAGCAGCTCGATTATTACGGCATGGCCGCCGTCCCCTTCCTCGCGGATCGGATTGCAAACGGCGAGACCGAATGGGAGCCCTTTATCGCCGCTCAGACGCTCGGCCTGGAACCGACCGAGCGCTTCCAGGCGCGGCTGGACAACGATGTGAGCAGCTATGCCGCCAAATCTGCGCTGGTAGCAGCGGACGCCGATCCCGCACAATGGATTCAGGATAATCAGCAGGATCTCGATATTCTGAAACGCTTCATGCAGTAAACCCAGACGACAAACGCCCCGGAACAAGCTGTTCCGGGGCGTTTCGCATGTTGATCGAATCAGTCCGCAGACGGCGCGCCAACAGGGCAGGTGTCCGCGCAGGCGCCGCACTCGATGCAGGTATCCGCATCGATTACGTACTTGCCGTCGCCCTCGGAAATCGCGGAAACCGGGCAGACGTCGGCACAAGCGCCGCAGGAAATACAATCGTCGCTGATTTTATAAGCCATGGTAAAAGCACCTCCTTCTGATGTTCTCCTTTATCATAGCATATTTGGCGAAAAATGCAATAACCAATTTTGAACAGACGGCCCCGGGTTTGCTGTCATGTTTCCCTCCGGACGCGCATACCTATGGATACAAGCGTTTGGAAAGGACTGGATCGAAAAATGACAAGATATTATCCGGAAGGGGCGCTGCTGGACACGTCCCGCAATCAGGCCACCATTCGTACCGAAGCCGGTCTCACCGAGGCCGCTCTCGACGGGCGGGTGGTGGAGGCACGGGCTATTCTCTGCGACAGTCATCACAACCTGCATGTCGACCTGCCCTGCATGGAGGGGATCATCCCCTATTATGAGGGAGCCATCGGCATTCTCGAGGGGACGACACGGGACATCGCGCTCATCTCCCGCGTCAGCAAGCCGGTTTGTTTCGTTGTACAGGGCTTCGAGGAGCTGCCGGACGGACGACGACGCGCTGTGCTCTCCCGCCGGGAAGCACAGGAGCAGTGCCGCCGCGCCTACATAGAACAGCTCCGTCCCGGGGATGTCATCCCCGCCCGCGTTACCCGTCTGGAAAGCTTCGGCGCCTTCTGTGACATCGGCTGCGGGCTGCCCGCGCTGATGCCGATTGCGAGCATTTCGATCAGCCGGATCAGCCATCCCGCCGATCGCTTTGTACCGGGGATGGACATTTTCGGCGTCGTCTCCTCGGTCGAGGACGGCCGGGTCTGCCTGTCCCAGCGAGAGCTGCTGGGCACCTGGGAGGAGAACGCCGTCCGATTCACGGCGGGGGAGACGGTCGCCGGAATTATCCGCTCGGTCGAGCCCTACGGCATATTCGTCGAGCTGACTCCCAATCTGGCGGGACTGGCTGAGCTGCGGGAGGGGGTGCGCGCCGGGCAACACGCCGGGGTTTATATCAAGAGCATCCTGCCCGACCGCATGAAGCTCAAGCTGATCATCATCGACTCGCAGGACCGGGAACCCTCACCGCCTCCGCCGCTTCACTACCACATCACCGAGGGGCATCTCGCCGAGTGGGTGTATTCACCGGCCGCCTGTCCCAAGCGGATTGAAAGTCGGTTCGATCTCCCCTGAAAAAGCAGGCAGCCCTCCCGCTTTCGAGCGGGAGGGCTGCCGTATGTTCCCATACTCAATCGAGGGGTTCGATGGTAATGGAATCGATGTTTGCAGGGCCGTCAAAGCCGAGCAGCTTGATGACGTTGGTGCGACCGGGCTTCAGCGGCACCGTGAAGTAGGCGTCACCACTGTAGTCGTGGTCACCCGCCGTCGCGATCAGGTTGATCAGCGACCAGTCGGTGTCGTTGACAATCAGGCGCACACGGGTCAGACGGTTTTCGGTCGCATATTTCACACGGATGGTCGAGCGGCCACCGTCGTAGCCGTCTACCTTGCTCCACATGATAAACGCACCCTCATTCTCGATGCCGCCAACCATCTTGCCGTCGGTCGCGGCCGCATCCTCGCGTACCTCGGTGCCCTTTTCGAGAATGGCCTTCTCGGCGGGGTAGATTTTCGCACGCGGATTGGGTGCCGGCGCCGGGCCAACCGGCTCGAGCGCATGATCCGTCTGCTCCACCAGCTGGATCGTCCCGTCCTCGTTGAAGAACATCTCGTCGATGCAGACCGAACGCAGGTTGCCGCGGCCGGAAATCGAGCAGTTGTGATAGAATGCATACCATCTGCCCTTGTACTCAACGACCGAGCCATGGCTCGTGTCGCAGCCGGTCGGGGCGAGATAGATGCCCTTGTAGTCCCACGGGCCGAGCGGGCTGTCGCTGACCGCATAGCGAAGGCGGTTATTGCCCGGGAGGTTATCGGAATAGGTCATGTAATAGAGGCCGTTCCGCTTGAAGACCCAGGACGCCTCGTGGAAATCCTCAAGGCCTTCCATATCGAGGACATCGCCCTTGACGGTCATCATGTCGTCCTCAAGCTCGCAGCCCTTCGGCATCGCGCCGCCGCCGAAGTAGAGATAGTTCCGACCGTCGTCGTCGATGAAGATGCAGGGATCGATCATGCAATCGCCGCCGACGCCCTTGCCGTTTTTATCAACCACATAGCCCTGATCCTTGAAATCCTTCGCGGGATGCTTGCTGGTCGCGACGCCGAATTCCCAGGTATCGTTCCAGCGGCTGCCCGTCGGATGCGGGTAATAGAAATAGTAAGTGCCATTCTTATAGGCGCAGTCCGGCGCCCACATGAATCCGCCCTCGGGACGGCCCCAGGTCACATCGTCCGAACGCAGAATCTCGCCCTCGTCCGTCCAGTGCACCATATCCTCCGAAGAGAAGATGTGATAGCGATCCATGAAATCGCAGCCACGGGCCGGATCCATGTCATGGGAGGCGTACATATACATCTTGCCGTCCTGTCCCACAACCGCCGAGGGGTCTGCCGTGTAAATCGTCGTAATCACCGGTTTGGCAATAACCTTGCCGGGTTTTTCCAAATCCACCATATTCCGTTGCTCCTTTCCAAAATCCGGCCGACGCCGGTTTCCATACGTTCTCATTATACAGAAACCGGCGGGAAAATCAACCATATTTTTGGTTTTGCTCCGGAAAACGTGCACGTGTTCCAACGCCCTGGTCCCATTATTGACTTTTTACACGAATTTCAGGGGGAAAACATGGAAAAATCCACAATTGACTTTGCTGGACAGGGTCGCTATGATGAATAGAAAACGGGGACAGGTCTCCCCAAAACACCAACCAAGGAGGCTGGAAACCATGATGGAGTATCCGATTGAATGGGAGGGCCGCATCAAAAAGTGGCTCGCCACTCTTGCGGGGGATTTGTACACCCCCATTGCTCCCATCGAATGGGAGGGCTTTACGACCGCCGAGCGGCTTGGCTATGACCGCGCGATGGCGGAGGGGGATTTCCGTCCGGTCAGGCCCGGCGACCGCTGGGGCCGCGAATGGGACTATCTCTGGGTGCGCGGGACAATAACGCTGCCGCCTGAGGCGGCGGGGAAGCATCTGTCTCTTATACACATCTCCGAGCCCACGAGACCTCTCTACA
>USLV01000003.1 GCA_900555705.1 uncultured Oscillospiraceae bacterium
AGGATATAGACGATGGGCAACAGCAGCAAAAACTGCGTGAATGCGAACGTCATCGCATTTTCCATGCCGAGGAAGCACGCGGGCAGCGGCCAGCCCATCATGTGGCCCATCGACAGATAGAACAGCGGGATCAAAAAGACAAACGACCAGATCAGCCGCCGCTTCATCGAGCGGAGCGCCGCCTGCACCGGCGGCTCGGCCTTTGCGGCCGCGCGGCTTTCGCCCTTCACCGATGCGCCGTAGCCGCCGTCGACGACAGCGCGGATGATCGTCGCGTCGTCGAGTGCTGTTTCGTCATAGTCCACGGTCATCGCGTTTTGCAGCAGGTTGACATTGACGGAGCGGACGCCATCCAGCTTGCAGACTGATTTTTCCACATGTGCGCTGCACGCGCTGCAGGTCATGCCAGTCACCTGATAGTGTTGTTTCAAGAGGCATGCCTCCTTTCTGGATACCCCAGGGGGGTGTGGTGATATTGTACCGCTGTTTGCCGTGTTTGTCAAGAGGGGGACAGGTTAGCATGGGCGGGAGAGAGGACGATTATACGAAAAAAGCCGCCGGGGGCTTGTCCGCGGCGGCCGGAAAGGGTATACTGGAGGCAAAGCTGACGATTGGGGAGGCGTGTGGGAATGAAACGGCTGGTGTTTGCCGCAGCGGGACTGATTTTGGAGTCGCTTGGCTGGACGGCATCGGTGTTTTTCTGCGTGATGTATGGCCAGTATGTGTTGCAGGAGCGGCTCGGCGAGGCGTTCCGACGCACGAACGGTGCGGCGGCGCGGCCGTATCTGGCGCTGTATTTTTTCGCGGTGTTTCTGCTGCTGACCCTGTGTGCGCTGCTGCTGAACCGCTTTGCAAAGCGGCGGGACCGGGGCGTGATGCTCCCGCTGACGCTGGGAAATCTGGTCTGGCTGGGCTGCCTGCTCGGCGGCTATGTGCTGCGGTATACTTTTACGGGATAAGGGGGAATGGAGATGTCGTTGGACGACCGGTTGATCGAGGCGGCGGTCGACGGCCTCCCCGTTCGTATTGCCGATTTCTCCGTACATACAGCTATTTGTTCCATTCCTTTTTCAAGACGGCATATTGATAAGTGTTTTCGTATCTTGGCGTTCCGTCCGGATTTTTTACAAAGGAGATAAATTCTTTAAAAAGCTCCTCCTTGCGCATGCCGAGCTTTTCGCACAGCCTTTGGCAGTGAATATTATAATCTTCGGTATATGCATAGATCCGCCGTGCGCCCTTGTCACGGAACAGATAATCCAGGAAGGCGTGTGCCGCTTCATAGGCATAGCCGTGCCCCTGATAGTTCAGATTCAGCATCCAGCACAGACTGAGCGTGTCATTCGCGGGGTATGGGTCGTTTGGATCGATCGGCTCTGGATTACCTTCGATCTCGCCGATGACCTTTCCGCTTTCCTTCAACACGATCGCAAAGTAATATTCCGTTTTACCGGCACGCTTTTTCATCTCTTTCTTTGCGTCATTCAGCGTCTCCAGCTTCATACAGGCGAAGCAATTCACCGCAGGCTCGTGCAGGTATTCAAACACATCCCCGGCATCGCTTTCAAGAAATGGGCGAAGAAGCAGTCGTTCTGTTTCGATTATCATTTCTTTTCCTCCGAAATAGAGATTTCTCTTTTCAAGTTGCCTCCTAAAAATAAGCCCGGTTTTTTCATAGCATTACCACGAAAAAACCGAGCGCACCCGACACCTTATCTGACAGGCGGCCTGCAAATCCTCCTGGACTTACGATCCCCCGTGCTACGGCACACTGTCCTCCGGTGACCAATTATTGTAGATATGATAACATAAGAGGGGATAAAAATCAATATGTGAGGTGACAAAATCAATTTGTCACGCTGGTTTGTCGATGTTTTTGCCGTAGAGGATATACAAAAAAGCACGATAGTTTCAAGTATTCTCGCAGCAAAACTATCGTGCTTAACTGGTGCCGGTGGCGGGGGTCGAACCCGCACGCGGTTGCCCGCAACGGATTTTGAGTCCGTCTCGTCTGCCAATTCCAACACACCGGCATTTATATTGTCATGAATATTTTCGGGGTTTATTCCCGATATCCTTTCCGATAAATTGGAGGGACATAAAAACCAAAATATATCGAGCGGTCAAAACTCTCGATAAATCAAGAGCTATCACACCAATGATAGTAATCGGCGCTGCAGATCTTGGATTCGGCGCGTCTGACAACACCATCGTTCCAACCTATATGGGAGAACTATCGATTAGTATACACCCATTTCCGCAAAAAAGCAAGTGCTTTTTTGCGGATACAGCATAGTAGATCAGCGGGGGAACAGCCGCATTGTCGCTGAGGAAATGGGTGAAATGGTAAAGCTTGACTTCATCCACAGGACGTGCTATACTGACGATGTAGTGCACGTGAACGAAATGAATTATGGAGGGTTTTTGTATGAAGAAACGGTTGCTGACGGCATTGCTTTCCCTTTGTCTGCTGCTTAACTGCGGCATTGTGACCGGCTCTCTCGCCTCGCTGACGGTCTCGGCGGCGCCGCAGGAGGCGTTGGTGGAGATCGGGGGAGGCAAGCTGAAGGTCGAGGTGTGCACAGAAAATATTATTCGTGTACGGTACTCGCCGGACGGCATATTCCGCGAGAAGACACTCAACACCTATGTGGCAAAAACCAAATGGGAAAACGTGGATTACACGGTGACCGAACGGGACGGTATTCTGACTGTTGCGACAGACCGTGTCCGCGTGGAAATCCAGAAGGAAACCGGCCGGGTATCGTTTTATGATACAGCCGGACAGGTATTGCTGTCCGAAAGCAGCCGGAGCGCCTCCCCGCAGACGCTGGACGGCGTGACCTATTACCGCATCGGTCAATCATTCCAGTCGCCGGACGGCGAGTATCTCTATGGCTTCGGCAACGTCGATTCGGTCGTCGGCATCAAGAACGTCGACGTCAGCATATCGCAGAGCAACACAAAGAAGCGGACGCCGATGTTTTTCTCCAATCGCGGTTACGGCATCCTCTTTGACATCACCTCGAACGGTGCGCTGAACTGGTCGGACGGCGGTCAGACCTATACCTACACCGGCGCAGCGGCTGACTCGATGGATTATTATTTCTTTTATGGCCCCGATGCGGACAGCATCATCGCGGGCTATCGAGAGGTAACCGGACAGGCGACCATGCTGCCGAAAAACGCTTTTGGCTATGTGCAGTCCCGCAATCGCTATGGCTCGCAGAAGGAGCTGCTGGAGGTGGTGGACACCTTCCGGGAAAAGGGGATTCCGCTCGATAATATCGTCATCGACTACTACTGGTGGAAGGGCGATTTCAACAATATTCTCGAATGGGGCGACACATGGACCGATCCGGTATCCATGATGGAGCAGCTGCACGAGAAAAATGTTACCGCCTCCATCTCCATCTGGCCGTCCTTCAAAGAGGGCACCAGGACGTATCAGACGATCCATGAGGCGGGCGCGCTTTTGAAAACGCCCTCCAACTTTGGATTTAACTATGATCCCTCCTCCGCGGCCAACCGCCTGTTTTATTGGAACATGATCAACCAGTCGGTGTTCAGCAAGGGACTCGACTCCATCTGGTTGGATGCGGATGAGCCGGAGACCAGCAACTGGGTCGGCAGCGGAGAAAAGACGGCGTGGGGCGATTCGCGTATCATCGGTACGATCTACCCGCTGCTCTCGACGCGTGGCGTCTATGAGGGTCAACGTGCGCTGGCCGGCAACACGAAGCGGGTCAACACCCTCTCCCGTGGTGCGGTTGCGGGCATCCAGCGCTATGGCATCCAGAGCTGGTCGGGCGACATTCCCGCCGGCTGGGCACAGCTGCAAAAGGAAATCCGCGGTGCCATGAACTTTTCCGCGGCAGGGCTCCCTTATTTTTCCACCGACACGGGCGGTTATTTCGGCATCGACGTCGGCGATCCGGACAATCGGGAGATGTTTTTCCGCTGGCTGCAGTTCTCGACTTTCAACAGCATTATGCGTGTCCACGGCGAGGGCTGTGTCAAGGAGCCCTGGCAGTTCGGTGCGCAGTATGAAGCGTATATTACCGAATATATCAATCTGCGCGAGCGGCTGATTCCTTATATATATTCACTGGCGGGACAGGTCACGCAGGATGGTTATACGATGGTGCGGCCGCTGGTCTTTGATTTCCGTGAGGATGCGGCAGCGCTGACGGTCGACGATCAATTTATGTTCGGCCCGTCGCTGATGGTGTGCCCGGTTTATACCCCCGGCGCGCGTACCCGCGACGTCTATCTGCCCGCAGGCGTCTGGACGGATTTCTGGACCGGCAAGACCTTCGAAAGCCGGGGAGAGACCTTCACGGTCTCGGCCCCACTGAAGCGCATTCCGCTGTTCGTGCGCGGCGGTTCCATTCTGCCGATGGGACCTTTCCAGCAGTATGCGACCGAGTCGGCCGATCCAACGGAGATCCGCGTTTATATGGGTGCGGACAGCAGCTTTACCCTCTATGAAGACGAAGGCGACAACTACAACTATGAAAACGGTAAATTTTCGGAAATCCCCTTCACATGGAACGAGAAGACCAGGACCCTGACCGTTGGCGACCGCGAGGGCTCCTTTGACGGCATGCTGAAAAACCGGACGTTCAACGTTGTCTTTGTCCAGCCGGACTATGGAGCGGGCATCGCGCTCTCCAGGAGCTACCAGGCGACCATTGCTTATACCGGCAAGTCGCAGTCCGTGACCTTCGACGCAGATTGGGAGATACCGGCGCCGGATCTCGATGAGGATACCCTGCCGGTTCCGGATCCCGCCCCTGTCGCCAGGCAGGCGGGACAGGCGATGGTAGGCGAGTGGTCGTTCAGCGAGGGAGAGGGCGCCAAGGTGCGGGATACCTCGGGCAATTTCAACAGTGGCTCAGTTGTCACGGAGAATACCGCGGGCGTCTGGACCTCAGAGGGCAAACAGGGCAATGCCATCTATTTCTCAGGCGGCACACCCACCAATCCCGGAACCTTTGTCGAGGTCAACAACAGTCCTTCTCTGGGTATGACGGAGGAAATTTCCTTTTCCGCGTGGGTCAATTTCGCGGGAGGCGGACACGCCAACATTGTCAACAAGGGCGGCAACGGCAACAACAATCCCGGCTTTTCATTGATTCTGCTGGACGGCAATCGGCTGCAGCTGGAGATACAGACCGATCGGGATGCGAATGGCCGCACGAAAAAGACGACCGCTGTCTCGACCGTCTGTCCGGGCCGCGGCAGCTGGCATCAGGTGGCGTTTACATGGAAGAGCAAAGCGGCCGGTGGAGACGGCATTGTCCGTCTCTATGTAGACGGCAGGCAGACCAGCGTTGACTCCGTGAGCGGCAACTATTTCGAGGGCCCAATCGGGCAGAACAGTTCGGGGCTGCGGTTCGGTTCAAGTGATGTGACCGAGCCGAACTATCCAAACTATTTCCATGGGATTATCGATGAGGCCAGACTTTTCAACTATGCGCTTTCGGCCGAGGACATCGCGGCACTGTCCCGCGAGGAGAACATCCTCGTTGCGAATCCACAGGATGTGACGCTGCTGCCGGTTGACGGCGGCATCACGGTGAACTGGACGGATCCGGAGACGGCGGATCTCAAAGAAATTCTCGTGATCTGTGAGCCGGAAGCGGGTGACGAAGCAAAGACCTATACTGTTCCGAAGGGCACCGGGACACTGAATCTGACGAACCTGACCAACGGCGCTTACTATCACGTGGCGCTCAAGACGGTGCTGACAAATGGCAAACAGTCTTCCGGCGTCTATCTGGTTTGCGCAGCGAATCCCTATCCCGCGAGGATTGACTGTGTTGTCACTCACGATGATAAGGGCTACGGCTATGTCGTCAATACGGGCGCAGCGGATCTGATTGGAACGCTGACCGTGCAGGTGCTGGATATGGCTGGCGGCGGAAAAGTGATCTCCACGGCGAAGATCGAGGACTTCGCTGTGCCGGCGCTGGATATGCGGCGGTTTACAGTGGATACCGGCGCCTATGCCGACGGGCAGGCAGTCCGCATCACCTATGTGGATTCGGGTAAAACGCTGGCCAATCCGATGTCGGCCGATCGGGAACGGGTCTATGAACCGCCCACGGATCTGGCGGCGCTTCGGGAGGCATTGTTGAAAGAGCTGAGCCGTGAAATTGATGAGACGCTGTATACGGCCCTGTCGCTGGAGGCCTGGAAAACGGCGAAGCTGTCCGCACAGGCGGTGTATGACAATCCGGATGCGACCGGAGAGCAGCTTTCCGCCGCCATTCAGTCGCTGAAATCCACGCTGGTGGTGAAACCGCCGTATACGTTGGGCGACATCAACGGCGACGAGGTAATCAATACGACGGATGCCCGTCTGGCGTTGCAATATGCGGTTGAGAAGATCGACATGACCGAGGATGAGTGGATCGCGGGCGACGTGAATCAGGATGGCATAGTGAACACCACCGATGCGCGTCTGATTCTACAGTATGCCGTTGAGAAAATCGACGAGTTTCCGGCGAAGCAGTAAACGCTGGGAAACAACGTCCACGGCAGAATCCTTTGCAAAATCTGTAAAAACCGGGGGCTTGTGCAGAACGGCACAGGTCCCTGGTTTTGTTCGGGTGGCGGTGGAACCGGTCAGTCGGCGCCTCCGAGTGTCTATTTCTCCTTTAATAGAGCAAAAACATCCGACAAACCGGATAAACCGCCGACATGCAGGGGGCCGACAAAAAAATTTTCAAAAATTGAAGAAAAAGGCTTGCAATCCCAGCCGGAATGCTGTATGATACTAGAGCACGTTTATGTCCATCGGGTGAATTGCGCCCCGACGGATCCGACGTGCGAGACTGCACGATATGCGATGACGCGGGAGGTTGCGGCCTGTCTGGCCGGTTTTTCCGCTGAGTATGTCCGATTTTAAACCGGGCGACAAGAAATAACTGTGACCATGAACGGCTGGCGTCGGCGGGGTTGTTTCCCCCTGTGCGTCGGACGCCGTGTGGGCCGTTATGATTGCAGGACGCTGCAACCGCACCCGGGGCTTGATCTCACCAAGTTTCCGGTTTTTTATCCGGCCGGGAAGAAACACCCGGCCCGGTGTGCGCTTTCGGCGTCGCCCGCCAACTCAAATGATTAAGGAGGCGTTTTTCAAGTGGCAGTCAAAGAAAAGATCAGAATTCGCATCAAGGGGTACGATCATCAGCTGGTGGATCAGTCCGCCGAGAAGATCGTCGAAACCGCTCGCCGCACCGGCGCCCGCGTGTCCGGTCCCGTTCCGCTCCCGACCGAGAAGGAAGTCGTGACCATCCTGCGCGCTGTGCACAAGTACAAGGATTCCCGCGAGCAGTTCGAAACCCGCACCCACAAGCGTCTGATCGACATCCTCAGACCCTCGAACAAGACGGTTGAGGCCCTGATGGGCCTTGAGCTCCCCGCCGGTGTGGAAATCGAAATCAAGCTGTAAGAAACGGCTTGCCAGATTTCCGGGCGAGGTCATGTTGACGCCTTCCGGGCGCCAACCAATAACCAAGGAGGTATAGACAATGCAAAAAGGCATCATCGGCAAGAAGATCGGCATGACCCAGATCTTCGACGAAAAGGGCAACGTCGTCCCGGTGACGGTCATTGAAGCCGGCCCCTGTGTGGTCGTGCAGAAGAAGACCGTTGAGAACGACGGTTATGCGGCGGTTCAGGTCGGCTTCGGCGACATTTCGAACAAGGCCGTGACCAAGCCCCTCAAGGGCCACTTCGACAAGGCGGAGGTCGCCCCCAAGCGCACACTCCGTGAGTTCCGCTTCGACAGCTGCGACGCGCTGAATGTCGGCGACATCATCAAGGCCGATACTTTTGTTCCCGGCGACCGCGTGGATGTGGTCGGCACCAGCAAGGGTAAGGGCTACGCCGGTGCGATCAAGCGCTGGAACTTCCAGCGGCTGAAGGAGTCCCACGGTACCGGCCCTGTGGCTCGCCACGCCGGTTCGCTGGGCGCCTGCTCGTCTCCGTCCCGTGTCTATAAGGGCACGAAGGGCGCCGGCCATCTGGGCGCTGAGCGTGTGACCGTTCAGAACCTCGATGTTGTGAAAGTGGACGTGGAGAACAACCTGATCGCTGTTCGCGGCGCCGTTCCGGGCGCGCGGGGCGCGGTCGTGGTCCTCTCCGACAGCGTCAAGAAGGCCTAAGGGAAGGAGGAAAACACATGCCTACCGTATCGATTTATGACATGACCGGCAAGCAGACCGGCTCGATGGAGCTCTCCGCCGACGTCTTCGGCATCGAGCCCAACGTTCCCGTGATGCACAGCGCCGTTGTCAATTATCTGGCCAATCAGCGCCAGGGCACGCAGTCTACCCTGACCCGTTCCGAGGTCCGCGGCGGCGGCAAGAAGCCGTGGCGCCAGAAGGGCACCGGACACGCCCGTCAGGGCTCCATCCGCGCTCCCCAGTGGACGCACGGCGGCATCGCGCTTGGCCCGAAGCCCCGCGATTACAGCTATGCGCTGCCGAAGAAGGTCCGCCGTCTGGCGATCAAATCCGCGTTCTCCTCGAAGGTGGCTGCGGAAGAGATGCTGGTGCTTGACGGGCTCGCGATGGACGAGTTCAAGACCAAGACCATCGCCGCCATGCTGAAGGCCCTCGAGGCTGACCGCAAGGTGCTGTTGGTTCTCGCGGAGAACGACGAGAAGATCGTCCGTTCCGCCCGCAATATCCCCGGCGTGAAGGTCGCGCTGGTCAACACCCTGAACACCTATGACATCCTGAACAGCGATCGGTTTATCGTTGCCAAGGATGCGGTTGCGAAAATTGAGGAGGTGTACAGATAATGGATCCTCGGGATATTATCCTTGCGCCGGTCATCACCGAGAAGGCGGTCGGCGCCCTGCAGCAGAAGAAGTACACCTTTAAGGTGGCCAAGAACGCCAACAAGATCGAGATCGGCAAAGCAGTCGCGGCGATCTTCGGCGTCAAGGTTGCGAAGGTCAACACCATCAGCATGAAGGGACACCTTCGTCGCATGGGTCGCAACGAGGGTTACACCTCCGACTGGAAGAAGGCGGTCGTCACCCTGACCCCGGATTCCAAGACCATCGAATTCTTCGACGGCATGTTCTGATCGGCCCGCCGACAGCAGAACGCTTTTTGGCGGGTTTCCCGCCTCTTTACCCGAAGGCAACGTATGGGAGCCGTCCGGCGGACGCCGGTCTGCCGCTCCCGCAAAGCCAACGAACAGGAGAGTGAATCAGATGCCTATCATCAGTTATAAGCCCACGACCCCGGGCCGCCGCGGTATGACCACGATGGACTACAGCGGCCTGTCCAAGGTCGAGCCGGAGAAGAGCCTGCTCGCTCCTCTTCGCAAGAAGGCCGGTCGCAACAGCTACGGCCGCATCACCGTTCGCCATCGCGGCGGCGGAAACCGCCGCAAGTACCGCATCATCGATTTCAAGCGCAACAAGGCGGATATGCCCGCCAAGGTGCTGACGCTGGAATACGACCCGAACCGCAGCGCGCATATCGCGCTCGTGCAGTATGAGGACGGCGAGAAGCGTTACATCATCGCGCCGCAGGGGCTCTCGGTTGGCGACACCGTCGTCTCCGGGCCCTCTGCGGATATCAAGCCGGGCAACGCCCTGCCGCTCGCAAACATCCCGACCGGTACCTTTATCCACAATGTGGAGCTGTATCCGGGCAAGGGGGCGCAGCTCGCCCGCAGTGCCGGTGTCATGGCACAGCTCGTCGCGAAGGAGAACAACCTCGCGCTCGTGCGTCTGCCCTCCGGCGAAATGCGGTATGTTCCGCAGAACTGCATGGCGACGATCGGTCAGGTCGGCAACGTCGAGCATGAGAACGTCAAGATCGGTAAGGCCGGCCGTAAGCGCCACATGGGTTGGCGTCCGACCGTTCGCGGTTCCGTCATGAACCCCTGCGACCACCCGCACGGCGGTGGTGAGGGCAAGTCCCCGATCGGCCGTCCCGGCCCGGTTACCCCGTGGGGCAAGCCCGCCCTGGGTTACAAGACCCGCAAGACCCACAACCGTTCGGATAAGTTCATCGTGAAGCGCCGCAACGGCAAGTAAACGAAAGGAGAATTCAGGTTTATGGGTAGAAGCGTAAAGAAAGGACCTTTCGTACAGCCTGTGCTGCTCAAAAGGATTCAGGAAATGAACAAAGCCGGAGAAAAGCGCATTTTGAAAACCTGGAGCCGGTCCTCCACGATTTTCCCGGATTTTGTTGGGCACACCATTGCCGTTCACGACGGCCGCAAGCATGTGCCGGTGTATGTCACCGAGGACATGGTCGGCCATAAGCTGGGCGAGTTCGCCCCCACCCGAACCTTCCGCGGCCATGTCGGCTCGAAGAGTTCGAGATAAGCGGTTGAAAGGAGAGAATCGTTATGGAAGCAAGGGCGCAAGCAACTTACGTCCGTATTTCCCCCCGCAAAGTCAAAATCGTTCTCGACCTCATCCGCAATAAGCCGGTTGATGTCGCTATGGCGATTGTCAAGAATACCCCCAAGGCCGCCTGCGAGCCGCTTGCGAAGCTGCTGAAGTCGGCTTCGGCCAATGCGGAGGCGAACCACAACATGGATCCGAATAACCTCTATGTTGCGGAGTGCTTCGTCTGCCCCGGCCCCATTCTCAAGCGTATCCGTCCCAGAGCGCAGGGTCGTGCGTATCGCATCGAGAAGAGAACGTCACACATCACCCTTGTGCTCAAGGAACAGGACTAAGTGAGGAGGAGGTAAATTATGGGACAGAAAGTCAATCCCCACGGCCTGCGTGTCGGTGTAATCAAGGATTGGGATTCCCGCTGGTTCGTCAAGGACAGCGAGTTCGGCGACACCATTGTCTCCGACTATAAGCTGCGGAAATACCTCAAAAAGACCCTGTATGCCGCCGGTGTGCCGAAAATTGAGATCGAGCGCGACGCGTCCCGCGTCCGCGTGCATATCCACTGCGCGAAGCCCGGCGTCGTCATCGGCAAGGGCGGCGCGGAGATCGAGAAGCTGCGTCTGACCTGCGAGAAGATGCTCGGGAAACCGACCCTCATCAACATCGTCGAGGTCCGCAACCCCGATCTGAACGCCCAGCTGGTCGCCGAGAACATCGCGGCTCAGCTCGAGAAGCGTATCTCCTTCCGCCGCGCCATGAAGCAGGCCATCGGCCGCGCCATGAAGCTCGGTGCGAAGGGTATCAAGACCCAGGTGTCCGGCCGTCTGGGCGGTGCGGAAATCGCCCGTACAGAGCAGTATCACGAGGGCACCATCCCGCTGCAGACCCTGCGCGCTGACATCGACTACGGCTTTGCTGAGGCGAACACGACCTATGGCCGCATCGGTGTGAAGACCTGGATCTACCGCGGCGAGGTGCTGGCCGGTGCCGCGAAGCCCCGTCGGGAAGGAGGCCGCAAGTAATGCTGTTGCCGAAGAGAGTTAAATATCGCCGCGTCCAGAGAGGCCGCCTGACCGGTAAGGCCTATCGCGGCAACACCGTCACCTATGGTGACTTTGGTCTGCAGGCGCTGGAGCCGGCCTGGATCAGCTCGAATCAGATTGAGGCCGCCCGTGTCGCCATGACGCGTTACATTAAGCGTGGCGGACAGGTCTGGATCAAGATTTTCCCCGACAAGCCCATCACGGAGAAGCCGGCTGAGACCCGAATGGGTTCCGGTAAAGGCTCGCCGGAGTACTGGGTTGCCGTTGTCAAGCCCGGCCGTGTGATGTTTGAGATCGCGGGTGTGCCGGAGGAGACCGCGCGCGAGGCTCTGAGACTTGCAGCGAACAAGCTGCCCATCAAGTGCAAGGTGCTTTGCAAGGAAGAAACGGATGGTGAGCAGTAATGAAAAAGTCTGAAAAGGATAAGATCCGCGAGATGTCTGCGACCGAAATGCAGACCCGGCTGGACGAACTGAAGAAAGAGCTGTTCAATCTGCGCTTCCAACACGCGATCAACCAGCTTGACAATCCGATGCGTCTGAAGGCCGTCAAGAAGGAAATCGCCGTGATCAAGACGATCATGTGCGAGGCCGAGAAGAAGAGCGGCGCCGAAGCGTAACGGAAGGAGGAAACAGTTGTGAGCGAACGGAATCTGAGAAAGACCCGGACCGGTATCGTTGTCAGCGACAAGATGGAGAAGACCATTGTTGTGGCGATCGAGGACAACGTCCGCCATCCGCTTTATAAGAAGATCATGAAGCGTACCGTGAAGCTGAAGGCGCATGATGAGAACAACGAATGCCGCGTGGGCGACCGCGTGAGCGTCATGGAGACCCGCCCCCTGTCGAAAGATAAGCACTGGCGGCTGGTCAGCATCATCGAGAAAGCGAAATAAGTCGGTAAGGGCGTCCGTGGCAGGCACGGACGCGGAAAGGAGGAACAACCTGTGGTACAACAGCAGACCTACCTCAAAGTTGCCGACAACACCGGCGCAAAGGAGCTCATGTGCATCCGCGTTCTCGGTGGTTCCGGCAGAAGGTATGCAAATATCGGCGACGTGGTGGTTGCTTCCGTCAAAAAAGCAGCACCCGGCGGCGTTGTAAAAAAAGGCGAGGTCGTGAAGGCCGTTATTGTGCGGTCGGTTCGCGGTGTCCGCCGCGACGACGGCACCTACATCCGTTTTGACGAGAATGCGGCCGTCATCATCCGCGACGACAAAAACCCGAGGGGTACCCGTATTTTTGGCCCGGTGGCGAGAGAGCTCAGGGAGAAGGACTACATGAAGATCCTGAGCCTCGCACCCGAAGTGCTTTGATGGAGGTGCCGAAATGAACAAGAAGTTACATGTGAAGAAGAACGATAACGTTCTGATCCTCAGCGGCAAGGACCGCGGCAAGAAGGGCAAGGTCCTCGAGGTCAGCCCCGAAGAGGGCAAGGTCATTGTCGAAGGCCGCAACATGGTGACGAAGCATGTGAAGCCCCGCAAGATGGGTGATCCCGGCGGCATCGTCAAGGCCGAGGGCGCGATGTATGCGTCCAAGGTTCAGGTCATCTGCCCCAGCTGCAACAAGCCGACCCGTGTCGCGCACAAGCGTGTGGCCGGCGAGAACGGCAAAAACCGTTCGATCCGCGTTTGCAAGCGTTGCGGCGAGACCCTTTAAGGAGGTAAGTAGCGAATGGCCAGAATGAAGGACTATTACAAAAACGACGTGGCCCCCGCGCTGATGAAGAAGTTCGGCTATAAGAGCGTGATGCAGATTCCGAAGCTGGACAAGATCGTCATCAATGTCGGTTGCGGCGAGGCCCGCGACAACTCCAAGGTGATCGACGCGATTATGATCGACCTCGCGGCCATCACCGGCCAGCGTCCGGTCGTCTGCAAGGCGAGAAAGTCCGTCGCGAATTTCAAGCTCCGCGAGGGCATGAGCATCGGCGCTAAGGTCACCCTGCGCGGTGAGCGTATGTACGAATTCCTGGATCGCCTCTTCAACGTGGCGCTGCCCCGTGTCCGTGACTTCCGCGGCATCAACCCGAACTCGTTCGATGGTCGCGGCAACTACAACATGGGCCTCAAGGAGCAGCTGATTTTCCCGGAAATCGACTACGATAAGATCGACAAGGTTCGCGGCATGGACATCTGCTTTGTCACCACCGCGACCACCGATGAAGAAGCGCGCGAGCTGCTCACGCTGATGGGCGCTCCGTTCGAGAAGTAAGGAGGGGACACCGTGGCAAAGACATCCATGAAGGTTAAACAGCAGAGACCGGCGAAATATTCCACTCAGGCGTATAACCGCTGCAAAATCTGCGGCCGTCCTCACGCCTATCTGCGGAAATACGGCATCTGCCGTATCTGTTTCCGCGAGCTCGCCTACAAGGGCGAAATTCCTGGCGTCAAGAAGGCCAGCTGGTAATAGCTAGAAGGAGGTTGACGGAATGCAAATCACCGATACCATCGCCGATATGCTGACGAGAATCCGCAACGCAAGCTCGGCTAAGCACGATTCGGTGGATATCCCCGCTTCCAACATGAAGAAGGCTATTGCCCAGATTCTTGTTGACGAGGGATATGTCAAGAACTATTCGATTATTGAAGACGGCAAGCAGGGCATGATCCGCATTAACCTGAAATATCAGGGTGCGTCCAGAACCCCGGTTATCCTGGGGCTGCGCCGCGTTTCCAAGCCCGGCCTGCGCATCTACTCCAGCAGCGAGGATATGCCGAAGGTCATGAAGGGCATCGGCACCGCCATTGTTTCCACCTCGAAGGGTGTCATGACCGACAAGAAGGCCCGTCAGGAAAACGTCGGCGGCGAAGTCCTGGCTTTTGTGTGGTAAGGGGGGCGGAAAGAGATGTCGAGAATTGGACGTAAACCGATTGCCATCCCCGCCGGCGTGGACGTCAAAGTGGACGGCAACGTCGTCACCGTGAAGGGCCCGAAGGCTACGCTGACCCAGACGGTTCATCCGAATATGACGGTTGCCGTCGAGGGCGGCGAGGTTGTTGTGACCCGCCCGAATGACGAGAAAGAGAACCGCTCGCTGCACGGCCTGACCCGTACGCTGCTCGCCAATATGGTCGAGGGCGTGACCAACGGCTTCAAAAAGGAGCTGGACGTCAACGGTGTCGGCTATCGTGTGCAGAAACAGGGCAAGGACCTCGTGATGAATTTGGGCTTCAGCCATCAGGTTGTGATGAGCGAGATCCCCGGAATCTCGATTGAGGTTCCCGGCCCCAACAAGATCATCATCAGCGGCGCCGACAAGCAGCTGGTTGGCCAGTTTGCCGCGGAAGTCCGCGAGAAACGTCCGCCGGAGCCGTATAAGGGCAAGGGCATCAAGTATGTTGACGAGGTCATCCGCCGCAAGGAAGGTAAGACCGGCGCCAAGGGCAAAAAGTAAGGGAGGAGTGAACAGATCATGGTGAGCAAGAAAGACAGCAACCTGGCCCGTGCGACCCGCCATAAGCGCGTCCGCGGCAAGATTTCCGGCACCGCCGAGCGTCCCCGCCTCAACGTGTTTCGCTCCCTCAACCACATCTATGCCCAGCTGATTGACGATGTGAAGGGTGTCACCGTTGCCGCCGCCTCCAGTGTCGAAAAGGATTTCGGCATGAGCGGCGGGAACAAGGAAGCCGCCAGGAAGGTCGGCGAAATGATCGCAAAACGTGCCGCTGAAAAAGGGATTACCGAGGTTGTCTTTGACCGCGGCGGCTATGTTTACCACGGCCGCGTCAAAGAGCTGGCCGAAGGCGCCCGCGAGGGCGGCCTCAAGTTCTAAGAAGAGGAGGAAATACTTTGGCCAGAATGGACGCATCCGCTGTGGAATTCAAAGAGCGCATCGTCGCCATCAACCGTGTCAGCAAGACTGTCAAGGGCGGTCGTATCTTCAAGTTCGCCGCGCTGGTTGTTGTGGGTGACGGGAACGGCACCGTGGGCTTCGGGCTTGGAAAGGCCGGCGAGGTCCCGGACGCTATCCGCAAGGGCATCGAGGATGCCAAGAAGAATCTGATCACTGTCTCCCTGAAGGGGAGCACCATTCCTCACGAGATTATTGGTAAGTTTGGAGCTGGCGAAGTGCTGATGAAGCCCGCCGCCCCCGGTACCGGCGTGATCGCCGGCGGCGCTGTCCGTGCCGTCGTGGAAGCGGCCGGCATCAAGGATATCCGTACCAAGTCTCTCCGCTCCAACAATCCCTGCAACGTGGTGAGCGCGGCCATGAACGGTCTTGCGCAGCTGCGTACGGCGGAACAGGCGGCGGCTGTCCGCGGCAAGACCGCCCAGGAAATTTTAGGTTGACAGGAGGGCTATCATCATGGCTAAGAAAAAAAGCGACACTGTCCAGATTAAGCTGGTTCGCAGCCTGATCGGCGTGAAGAAGGATCAGATTGCCACCGCCAATTCGCTCGGACTCCGCAAAATTGGCGACTGTGTCAGCCAGCCTGACAACGCCGCCACGCAGGGCAAGGTGGCGAAGATCATCCACCTCATTGAGGTAACCGAAGCGTAAAGCAAATCGACAAGGAGGTGCGAACAAATGAAGCTTCATGAGCTTTCTCCCGCTCCGGGCTCTGTCCGGGAGGTAAAACGTATTGGCCGCGGACATGGTTCCGGCCAGGGAAAGACGGCAGGTAAGGGCCACAAGGGCCAGAAGGCCAGAGCCGGTCGCGGTATGCGCCCGGGCTTTGAGGGTGGCCAGATGCCGCTGCAGCGTCGTATCCCGAAAAGAGGGTTCAACAACATTTTTGCGACCCGCTACGCAGCGATCAATGTCTCGGCGCTCAACGCTTTTGAGAACGGCGCTGTTGTAGATGTCGAGGCGCTGAAAGCCGCTGGTCTTGTCAAAAAGGCCTATGACGGCGTCAAAATCCTGGGGAACGGTTCCCTGGAAAAGAATCTGACCGTGAAGGTGGCTGCGTATTCCGAATCTGCCAAGGCGAAAATCGAGGCGGCTGGCGGAAAGGCAGAGGTGATCTGAAATGTTTCAGACTTTGAGAAACGCCTGGAAGATCGTTGATCTTCGGAAGAAGATTCTCTACACCCTGTTCATCGTGCTGATCTTCCGGATCGGTTCCGCGATTTCGGTCCCGTTTGTGGACGTGGCCAAGGTGGCCGAGGCATCGGCCAATCTCGGCGCCGGGATGAATTTCCTGACGCTGATGTCCGGCGGTGGCTTCTCCAACGCCAGTATCTTTGCACTGTCCATCCAGCCGTACATCAATGCCAGCATCATCATTCAACTGCTGACCGTTGCGCTGCCGCCGCTGGAGCGGCTGGCAAAAGAGGGAGAGGCCGGCCGGAAAAAGCTCGGCCAGATCACCCGCTTTGTCACGGTTGCGCTCGGCCTGCTGCTCGGTGTTGCGTATTATTTCATGATGCGTAACAACTACGGCGCGCTGGTTTCGGAGGCGCAGTCCGGCGGTGCCGCATGGTTTGCGGGAATCGTCATTGTCCTCTGCTTCACGGCGGGCTCTGCGCTGATGATGTGGCTCGGCGAGCAGATCAACGAGAGAGGCATCGGAAACGGCATTTCGATTCTGCTGTTCGCGGGCATTATCTCGCGTCTGCCCTCTGCGGCGACCTATCTCTGGACGCTGTTCTCCCAGGGTATTGATAATATCAGCGCCGGCGGACTGAAATATGTCATTGTTGTGCCGATTGTGTTGATTCTCTTCCTGGCGATGATTGCGTTGATCGTTTTCATCACCGACGCCGAGCGCCGGATTCCGGTGCAGTATGCGAAGCGTGTGGTTGGACGGAAGATGTATGGCGGCCAGAGCACTTATATCCCGATCAAGGTCAATATGTCCGGTGTTATGCCGATCATCCTGGCCTCCTCGATCATCCAGCTGCCGAACATCCTGCAAACGCTGTTTGGCTGGGGCGATAACTGGTTCCTGAACCTGTTCAAGACCGAAAGCTGGTTCTATGTGGTTTTCTATTTCGTGATGATCATCGGTTTTGCCTTCTTCTATGTCACCATCCAGTATAATCCGATGGAGATGGCCAATAATCTCCGCAAGAATTCCGGTGCGATCCCGGGCTATCGTCCCGGTCGCCCGACCTCGGATTATATCAAGCGGGTGCTGAACAAGGTGACCCTGATTGGTGCGCTGTTCCTCGGCCTGATTGCGGTTTTCCCGAGCGTCTTCGGTATCGCGACCAGCATCTATGGCCTGAGCCTCGGCGGCACCTCGATCATGATCGTTGTGGGTGTTGCTCTTGAGACCACCCAGCAGATTGAAAGCCAGATGACGATGCGTCACTACAAGGGTTTCCTTGAGTGAGCTTCGCTGAGAAGGAGGACCTCTCTATGAAGCTGATTCTGCTCGGCGCCCCCGGCGCCGGTAAAGGTACGCAAGCTGAAGTCATCAGCGAGCATCTGCAAATTCCCACGATTTCCACGGGCAATATGATCCGTGAAGCGCTGAAAAGCGGCACGGAGATGGGCCTGAAAGCCAAAGAGTATATGGATTCCGGTCGGTTGGTTCCGGATGATGTCGTGATCGGCATCATCCGTGACCGCCTGGCGGAGCCGGACTGCTCGAACGGGTTTATTCTCGACGGCTTCCCGCGCACCATCCCTCAGGCCGAGGCGCTTGACCGCATGGGGATCGCCATTGACCGCGTCGTCGACATTGAGGTCGCGGACGAGACGATTGCCCGGCGTGTATCAGGCCGCCGTGTCTGCCCGGGCTGCGGAGCCTCCTATCATATCGACTACAAACAGCCGAAAAAGGAGAATGTCTGCGACCGCTGCGGCGACACCCTTGTGCAGCGCAAGGATGACCATCCCGACACCGTGCGGGAACGCCTGCAGGTGTATCATGAGCAGACCGAACCCCTGAAGAGCTACTATGCGGCACAGGGCAAACTCGTCGTGGTAGAGGGTCAGGAAGAGGTGGCGGATACCACCCGTCTGACGCTGGCCGCGGTCGACGCCTGATGCAAGGGGTTTGACATGATATCCATTAAAAACAGCCGGGAGCTGCGCGAAATGCGTGAAGCCTGCGTGCTCTCGGCGCGGGCACTGAAGCTGGGCGGCGAAGCCGTTGAACCCGGTGTGACCACCGGAGAAATCGACCGGCTGATCCGTCGGTTCATCGAGAAAGAGGGCGGCAAGCCCTCCTTCCTCGGCTACGGCGGCTTCCCCGCCAGCGCCTGCATTTCGGTGAACAACACGGTTATCCACGGCATACCGGGCGGATACGTCGTCAAGGCGGGCGATATCGTCAGCATTGACGTGGGAGCGTATCTGAACGGGTACCACGGCGACAACGCCGCCACTTTTGCAGCGGGGGATATTTCCCCCGAGGCGCAGGCGTTGCTGGACGCGACGCGTGAAAGCCTTTATGAGGGCATACGCGTGGCGACGCCCGGCAACCGGATCGGCGATATCGGCGCGGCCGTTCAGCGGTATGTCGAGGTGCGTGGTTACTCGGTGGTACGGCAGTTTGTCGGCCACGGAGTAGGCACGAACCTGCACGAAGATCCCAGTGTACCCAACTTCGGCACGCCCGGGCGAGGCCCGCGGCTGCTTCCGGGTATGACCTTAGCTATTGAACCGATGATCAATGCCGGTGCGCATGAGGTGGAAATCCTGCGTGACGGCTGGACAACAGTCACAAAGGACGGAAGCCTATCCGCTCACTTTGAGCACACCATCGCCATCACCGCCGACGGGCCTGTCATCCTGACGACGCCCTGACAGGGAGGGAGACGGTTTGCTGAAACGGGGTTGTGTGGTGGTTTCGGTCGCAGGACGGGACAAAGGCCTGCCGCTGGTAGTGCTCGATGCGGAGGACGTATCGAACCGCGCGCTGGTGGCGGACGGACGAAAACGGCGGCTGGAAGCTGCCAAATGGAAAAATGTCCGCCATCTGCGGGAGACGGGGTTGTCCGTCCGCGACGCTTCAATGGCAACCAATCGTGAAATCCGCCGCGCGCTGGCCGGACTGGCCGGGCGCATCGACATCACTTGAGGAGGTTATCGGAAATGTCCAAATCGGACGTGATCGAGTTGGAAGGCGTTGTGGTGGAGGCTCTGCCGAATGCAATGTTTCAGGTAGAGCTCGCCAACGGCCATCGTATACTGGCGCATATCTCCGGCAAGCTGCGGATGAATTTTATCCGTATTCTGCCGGGAGACAAGGTCACGGTGGAGATGTCCCCCTATGATTTGACCAAGGGACGTATCACGTGGCGTACAAAATAAACGTATTCATGCAAAGACCGTGTCTCGCGACACGAAGGAGGTAGCTCACATGAAAGTCAGACCTTCTGTTAAGAAAATCTGCGAAAAGTGCAAAGTAATTAAGCGCAGAGGCCGTGTCATGGTTATCTGCGAGAATCCGAAACACAAGCAGCGCCAGGGCTGATCCCGGGCCGCTTATCACTCAGAAGCGAAAGGAAGGATTACTACTATGGCGCGTATAGCTGGTGTTGATCTGCCCAGAGATAAACGCATTGAGATTGGCCTGACCTATATTTTTGGTCTCGGTCGCAAATCCGCCAATGATATTCTCGCCGCGACCGGCGTGAATCCGGACACGCGCGTCCGCGATCTGTCGGAGGACGACGTTTCCAAGCTGCGTGAGTACATCGACCACAACTACACGGTGGAAGGTGACCTGCGCCGTAATGTGGCGTTTGATATCAAGCGCCTGATTGAAATCGGCAGCTACCGCGGCCTCCGTCATCGGAAGGGTCTGCCGGTTCGCGGCCAGCGTTCCAAGACGAACGCCCGTACCCGCAAGGGACCGAAGAAGACCATCGCCAACAAGAAGAAGTAAGCAGGAGGGATAGGAAATGGCTGCTGCCAAGACTACTGCGCGGAAGGGTGCGACCACCCGCCGCCGCAAGGAACGCAAAAACATCGAGCGTGGCGCCGCGCATATCCAGTCCACGTTCAACAATACCATTGTCACCATCAGCGACACGCAGGGCAACGCCCTGTCCTGGGCCAGCGCCGGCGAGCTGGGCTTCCGCGGCTCGCGGAAATCCACCCCCTTTGCTGCGCAGACCGCTGCTGAGACCGCTGCCAAGGCGGCGATGGAGCATGGTTTGAAGACGGTAGAGGTATATGTAAAGGGCCCCGGTGCCGGCCGCGAAGCCGCGATCCGTGCCCTGCAGGCCGCTGGGCTGGAGGTCACGATGATCAAAGACGTGACCCCGGTTCCCCACAACGGCTGTCGTCCGCCCAAGAGAAGACGCGTTTAATCAGGAGGTGCAAGCAATATGGCTAGATATACCGGTCCGGCGTGCCGTCTGTGCCGCCGTGAAGGCCAGAAACTCTTTTTGAAGGGTGATCGCTGCTACAGCGACAAGTGCTCCGTTGCGAGACGCGCCTATGCTCCAGGCCAGCATGGCCAGGGCCGCAAGAAGGTCTCGGAATACGGTCGGCAGCTGCGCACAAAGCAGTTTGCCAAGCGCTACTACGGTGTGCTGGAAGGCCAGTTCCACCACTATTTTGAGATGGCCGAGAAGATGACGGGCGTCACGGGTGAAAACCTGTTGCGCCTGCTCGAGTCCCGTCTCGACAACGTCGTGTATCGTCTCGGCTTTGCCAGCTCCCGTGCGCAGGCGCGCCAGCTGGTGACGCAGGGCCACTTTACCGTCAACGGCCGCAAGGTCAACATTCCCTCCTATCTGACCCGCGAGGGCCAGGTTGTCGCCATGAAGGACGGCAGCCGCTCCCTCACGCTGATGAAGGGGATTCTGGAGGCAAATGCTTCCCGTCCGGTTCCGAAGTGGCTGGATCTCAATCGTGAAACCCTCGAAGCGAAAATTGTGGCCCCCGCAGCCCGCGAGGATATCGATCTGCCGATCGAAGAGACCCTCATCGTCGAGTTGTACTCGAAGTAAGGGCCGGCGCCACCCCATCGTTACGCCTATACATCTCGGAAGTCTGTCCGTCTGGATAGCTTCCGCCGATACAAGGAGGGTTTTGAATGATTGAGATTGAGAAGCCCAGAATCGAAGCGTTGGATCTCACCGCGGACGGCACCTACGGCAGATTTGTCGTGGAACCGCTCGAGCGCGGCTATGGCACCACTCTCGGCAACAGCCTCCGGCGCGTTCTGCTGTCCTCCCTGCCCGGCGTGGCCGTGACCTCGATCAAGATCGACGGTATCCTTCACGAGTTTTCCACTATTGAAGGCGTGAAGGAGGACGTCACGGAGATCGTTCTCAACATCAAGGGACTGACCATGAAAATCCATGGTGACGGCCCGAAGGTCGTCTATGTCGAGGCGGAGGGGCCGGGCGAAGTGACCGCCGGTTCCATCAAGTGCGACAGCGAAGTGGAGATTCTGCAGCCGGATATGCACATCGCCACGCTTGGCGAGGGAGCCCGGCTCTATATGGAGATCACTCTTGACAAGGGACGCGGCTATGTCCCCGCGGAGCGGAACAAGCAGCTGATGGCGCCGGTGATCGGCGTTATCCCGGTGGATTCGATTTATACGCCGGTGGTCAAGGTCAACTACACGGTGGAAAACACCCGTGTCGGCCAGATCACGGACTATGATAAGCTCTCGCTGGAGGTCTGGACCAACGGCGTTATTTCCGCCAAAGAGGCGGTTTCGCTGGGAGCCAAGGTGTTGACAGAGCACCTGAATCTCTTTGTGGATCTCTCTGGTGAGACCTATTCCGGCGACTCCATCATGGTGGAGAAGGACGACAAGGGTAAGGAAAAGGTTCTCGAGATGACCATCGAGGAACTGGATCTTTCGGTTCGTTCTTTTAACTGCCTGAAGCGTGCCGGCATCAACACCGTCGAAGATCTGATCAACAAGAGCGAAGACGAGATGATGAAGGTGCGCAACCTCGGCCGCAAGTCGCTCGAGGAAGTCATCAACAAGCTGGCCTCTCTGGGGTTCAGCCTGTATGACGAAGAGGAATAAGGGGCAGATTTACGGCCCGCTGTATTCTGTTGTTAATCAACAATTCGTATTCTAGTGGAGTTGCCGCCCCGCCGGATGTGTGTCCCGGGGGTTCGCAACTGAACGGATAAGGAGTGAATTCAGATGCCTGGAACCAGAAAGCTCGGCAGACCGACTGCCTCGCGTATGGCGATGCTCAGAGCCATGGTGACCTTCCTGCTGGAGAAGGGTCGCATCGAGACCACCGTCACCCGCGCGAAGGAAGTGCGTTCCATGACCGAGAAGATGATTACCATCGCGAAGAACCCGACGCTGGCGAACAAGCGTATGGTGTTCTCGTTTGTCACCAAGGAGAGCGTCTCCAAGAAGCTGTTTGATGAAATCGCGCCGAAGTATGCTGACCGCAAGGGCGGCTATACCCGCATCATCAAGACTGGCGCCCGTCGCGGCGACGCCGCCGAGATGGCGATCATTGAACTGATCTAAAGCAAACGTGGCTGGCCTGCAGAGGCTTGCCTACAAAAAAAGCACCGGATGCCGGGACTTCCCGGCATCCGGTGCTTTTTATTACTCTGTTACAGGAATTAGAAACCAGCCTGGAACGGTCAAGAAAGAACGCTCTCCCGTGCCGTTTGGCACAGGAGAGCGTACATTTTATTTGGACAGCAGCGCGTCTGCCAGCTGTTCCAACGCCGGGATATCCGACTCCCTGAGCGTCGAGCGGATGGTTACAACCGGTTCGCAAAGGGTGATATCCTTCATGGCGGACACCACCTCGCGCATGGCCTTTGCCGCCGAGGGTGCCCAGCTGCCGTTCTCCAACAGTGCCACTCGCCGCTTCTGATAGTTCTTGCCCTTCAGATGCAGCAGAAAGCTCTCCATGCAGGGGAAGACATCCGCGTTGTAGGAGGCACCGGCCAGTACCAGCTTGTCATAGCGGAAGGCGTCCTCGATTGCCTCTGCCATATCGTCCCGCGCGAGGTCGGTGACCACCACCTTTTTGGCACCCTTTTTCTCGAGTATCTCCGCCAATCGCCGGGCGGCAGCCATGGTATTGCCGTGGATGGAGGCACAGGCAATCAGCACACCATCGTCCTCCGGCTCATAGCTGCTCCAGATCTGGTATTTTTCGAGATAATAGGCCAGGTTTTCGGACAGAATGGGCCCATGCAACGGACAAATGATCGCGATGTGCAACGCAGCCGCCTTTTTGAGAACCGCCTGTACCTGTGCGCCGTATTTGCCGACAATGTTGAAATAATACCGCCGCGCCTCACACGCCCAGTCCTCGTCGGTGTCCAGCGCGCCGAATTTGCCAAAGCCGTCCGCGGAGAAGAGGATGTGCTCCGAGTGCTCATAGCTCATCATGACTTCGGGCCAGTGCACCATCGGCGCCATGACGAACTGCAAAGTATGCCGGCCGAGAGAGAGCGTGTCGCCCTCCTTGACCGTGATGGCTCGGCTTTCAAGGTCAAAATCAAAGAACTGACGCATCATGGTGAACGTTTTGACATTGCCGACGAGCTGCATTCCGGGATAACGCGCCGCCAGTATCTGAATGCTGCCCGCGTGATCCGGCTCCATATGCGACACAACCAGATAATCCGGCGTTCGGTCGCCCAGCACCTCCGCGAGATTGGCAAGCCATTCGTCGGTTCCACGGGGATCGACGGTATCCATAACGGCGATTTTCTCATCCATGATGACATAAGCGTTATACGACACCCCGTTCGGCACCACGTATTGGCTTTCAAAAAGATCAATGGTTTTATCATCCACACCGACATAATAGACGGTATCGGTTATGTGTTTGTTCATCCGGCATGTTCCTTTCCCTGTTTTTTATAATTTCAGTATAGCATACTTTTCACCTTTTTCCTACCCCCTAAAGCTGAAAAAACAGGCACAGGGCCGTATCCTTCCCGGATACGGCCCTGTGTTTTCTTAAAGGGTACCCTTTCGGCCAAGCAGCCGCAGGAACAGCTTGCGGGCACAGTCGGCAGGCACAACCGAAAATGCGATCAGCAACACCCGCCAGAGCTCTCTTCCGGTCAGTCCTGCCGTACGGAAAAGGCTGCCGCCAAAATAGATGAGCAATAGCTGAACTGCTGCGACGGCGGCCATGATGAGAACAAATGAGGGATTGCGATGCAGATGTGCCAGCAAATTGACCCGGTTGGTGCGGGCGCTGAAGCTGTTGAAAACCCCGCTGAATATGAAGAGCGCAAAAAATGCCGTCATCAGATAGATCGGATCGTTGGCATAACGGAAAAGCGGCTTGAGAAAATCCCATTTCAGGAATACCAGACAGAGCAGCACGGTGAACAGGCCGGTACAGGTAATCTGATTGAACATATAGCGATTGAGAACCGGTTCGTCCCGCCGTTTGGGCGGTTCTTCCATGTATTCCTCAAGCGGCGGCTCCCCTGCAAAGGCCAGCCCCGCGAGCGTATCCATGATGATGTTGATCCAAAGCATCTGTACCACTGTCACGGGCGTGTCGATACCGATGAAAGGCCCGAGAATCGAAATGCCAACGGCGCAGAGGTTCATGGTGAGCTGGAAGATGATGAATTTTCGAATACTCTTGAAAATCGTGCGGCCATAGAGAATCGCCCGGGCAATTGAGGCAAAGTTATCGTCGAGGATGACGATATCGCCCGCCTCCTTCGCAACCTCGGTACCGCTTCCCATCGCGAAGCCGACGTCCGCCTTCTTGAGTGCGGGCGCATCGTTGATGCCGTCGCCGGTCATGCCGACGACGAGTTCCATCTCCTGCGCCACCCGCACGAGGCGACTTTTGTCGGCGGGCAGTGCCCGCGCCACCACACGGAGCTGGGGGAGACGGCGTTTCAGCTGATCGTCGCTCAGCGCCGCGAGCTCGGTGCTGGTCAAAATCGCCTGTTCGCTGCTGCGTGCGTCCAGCAGTCCGGCCTCCCGGGCAATGGCAGCGGCGGTATCGCGGTTATCGCCCGTGATCATTACGGTCTGTACTCCTGCTTTATGTACGCAGGCAATGGCTTCGCGCGCCTCCGGTCGCACATCGTCCCGGATCCCGACCAGTCCAATGAGGATCAGATTGGAAAAATCTCCGTTTTCGGAAAACGGCGCATCGCTTGCGGCGAGAACCAGCACCCGCATGGCGTGTCGGGTCATCTCCCGCCATTCGGATTCCACCGCTGCCCGTTCGGTAAGCAGACCTACTTGCCCCTCCCGGTCATAACGACGAGTACAGGCCGCGAGCAGCTTCTCCGGTGCGCCCTTCACCAGTGTCAGCCGGCGTGCCCCCTCGAGCTGTACAGCGGCGAGTTTGCGGGCGCTGTCGAAGGGGAGACGGCGGACCACACGGCAGCCGTCCGCCCCCCGCATATTCCCGGCGGATACGAATTCAAGCAGCGCCCGGTCGGTGGCGTTTCCGCCGACCGCCCTGCCGGACGCAAGCTGGCTCTCGGAATTGTGTGTGCCGGACAGCCGCACAAGCTCCCAGAGAGCCGCACGACGCAGATCGGCAGCGCGCGAATAGACTGTGCCGTCTCCATCGACAAAACGAGTCACTTCGAGCTTGCCGCGAGTCAGCGTCCCGGTCTTGTCGGTAAAGAGGATATTGAGACTGCCGGAGGTCTCGATGCCGACCAGCTTGCGTACCAGAACGTTATCCCGCAGCATTCGCCGCATGTTGGAGGAGAGCACCACCGTAATCATCATCGGCAGTCCCTCCGGCACCGCCACCACCACAACGGTGATAGCCAGCGTCACGGCATGGATTACATGGCTGAACAGCACGGCGGGTTCACTGAACTGGGCGAGTACCGCCGCCATATCAAAGCCCTTGTCAATCACCATCGAATGGAACAGATCGGCGGCAGCAACCAAACCGGCCGCAATATAGCCGAGGCGGCTGATGGTGTGGGCCAGACCGGCCAGCCGCACCTTAAGTGGGCTCTCCCGCGTGTCCTCCTGCAATTCCCGGGCGACGCCGCCGTAGAAGGTGGCGTCACCAACCCGCTCGACCAGCAGCAGCCCGTCGCCGGAACAGACGACGCTGCCGCGGAACAGTTCGCCGCCCGCGTGCAGATCTCCGGCGAAGGGCGTGTCCCCCGGTGTCTTGCGCGCCTCACGGCTCTCACCGTTTAGAGCGGATTGATCCACTGCGAGAGAACCCTCGATCAGCCGTCCATCCGCCGGAATCCGTTCCCCGGCCTGCAACAGCACCACATCGCCCACCACGATCTCCCCGACCGGCAGAATCGTGATTTCTCCGTCCCGCCGTACCCGGCAGGTGATGCGCGCGGCATCCTCCTGTAGTCGGACAAAGGCGGATTCGCTGCCGTATTCCGAGAGAGTGGAGACAAAGGTCGCGAGAAAGACCGCGATGGCGATGCCCGCTGACTCATACCAGTCGAAATGATGAAACATAAAGAGCAGATTGACTGCCAATGCCGCCAGCAGCACTTTGATAATCGGGTCACCGAAGCTGCTGAGAAACTGGCGAAAAAAGCTGTTCCGCCGTCGTCCGGACAGCTCGTTGGAGCCGTATTTCTCCCGTGCGGCCGCCGCCTCCGCGGCTGTCAGTCCGCGCGCCCCTCCGTTTCGGGTTTCGATCGTCACAACCCCACCCCTTCCCTGTCGTTCTCTCCATCATATTCCGATGGGACAGCCATTATGCCTGACTGCTTTCCGCATCTGGAAAGCGCTGGGCGGCTATTGACAAGTCACCGAAAAGCATGTATACTTTGTTTATAAATTATGGGGCAAGCGGCGCGAAATTTTGCGATTTCTGCCGGTTGCTTTATGAGGCGTCCCTGAACTGCCGGGGGTTATCGGCGGGAATATAGAAAAGGAGTATCAGGCATATGAACACACATTCCGGATTGTCCCGGGCACTGTCGGTTCTGCTGAGTGTCGCGATGCTGTTCGGCCTGCTGTCGGTCGGCGCGTTGGGCGTCTTTGCCGAGGGCGAGACTGAAGAGCCGGCAGAGAAACCCTATGTCGTTATCAGCGACTGTGACAGCGAGGCCGGCTGGAATATTTCCGGCAACGTCAAAAAGGGACTCGACACTGATGACAAGAAGCAGGGAGCTGCTTCGCTCGTCGCGGCAGGAGGCGGCGACGAGGGCAACAACAAATACGTGAACTTCATGGGGTATTCCTTTGACACGCCGATCCCGGCGGATTGGGACCATGTCTACATGGAGTTCTGGCTCTACATCAACGACGTCGACAAGCTCGACAAATTTGTCATTGAGATTTCAGAGGTTGTCGACAAAATCGAGTCACAATGGGCGAAGCCAAACAATCAGATCCCCGGTCTGCAAAACGGCTGGAACAAAATACTGCTGGATATGGGCAGCAGCGCCGAGCTGGCGGAAAAGACCAACCCCGGAGTGGAGAAAAAAGGTTTCACAATCGTTAAGAACATCCGCATCTTTGATACGGCGGCCAAAGAGGGCCTCGTCCTGAAGATCGACGACGTCTGCCTGTCGAAAGGCGGCGCGGCCGAGGATATCGCGGCGCTGGAGGCGCAGCTGACGGACGCTGCCGCGTTCACCGATGAGGCGCTTGCCGAATTCGATGCAGAAAACGTCGCTGTTTTCAAGGCTGCTCTGGCGAGAGCTGAAGAAGTCAAGGCGCAGCTCGAGACCGAGAACAAGCCGACTCAGCGCGATGTCGATGCGGCGGCGGAATATCTCGCGTCGACGATGGCGAAGCTGAATTATGATGCCGGCGTTTCCGAGAAGACGCTGCTGCTGCACGGCCGTACATACTATCAGAACAAGGCACTGATGCTGTACTGGACCAATTCCGGCTTCACTTTTAACTTCGAGGGTACCGGTGCGACGGCGCATATGACTGCCAGCAGCATCGCGGAAAATGTACGCGGCTATGTGAATGTCTATGTCGACGGCGCGCTGACCCCGACCAAAACCATCTGCCTCGACAAGGCGGATGGGGACTATGTCCTTGCTGAGGGCCTGGAGGCCGGCAAGCACACCATTGAGGTGCGCAAGCGCAACGAGGCGAACTATGGCGGCTCCGCCACCATCGGCGTCTCCGAGATCGCGATTGCCGACGGCGAGTTCCTTGCGCCTCCCGAGGCTGCCGAAAGACGAATTGAAGTGATCGGCGACTCGATCACCAGCGGTTTCGGCAACCTGATCACGAATGGTCAGGGCAATTATACCTCCTCCACCGTGGAGGGAACCATGACCTATGCGGCGCTGACCGGCAAGGCCTTCGGCGCCGAGGCGAATATCCTCTCCCGCAGCGGCATCCGTTTTGTCTACAGCAACCCGGAACTCGACAAGGTGGATTCCTGGTATCAGCATTACGGCAATACCGCGACGCTGCCGGGCGATAACCGCTGCAACGATCCGTGGGACTTCGAGGCGAAGCCGAATGATGTCGTAATTGTCAATCTCGGCACCAATGACAACGGCGCCCGGTATAAGAACGGCACCTCGATTTCCGATGCAGATGTCCAGAAGGACGCGGCTGCGTTCCTCGAGCTGATCCGTGAGAAAAACCCGGATGCGCTGATCGTCTGGACCTACGGCATCATGGGTTCCGGCCGTGTGGAGGCCATCAAAGCCGCCATTGCGCAGCTGAATGAGGCGGGCGACGAGAACATCTACTTCCTCCCGCTGGATCGTATCTCTCCCCCGACGGAAGAAACCGGTCTCGGCAGCCATCCGACGGTTGCGACCAGCATCAACCGCAGCTTTGACCTTGTCAAATTTATTGCGGAGAAAACCGGTTGGGACTACAACTTCGACGCGCAGGTCGCGACCCAGATCGCGATGGTCTCCGAGTACACCGATGAGGTGCTCGAGGGCTACACCGAGGCGTCTGCGAAGGCGCTGAAGGACGCGGTTGCCGCGGCCAAGGCGCTGACCGATGAGGCGACCGATGAGGAGACCCTCGCGGCCATCAAGGCGATTCAGGTGGCAAAGGTCGGTCTGATTCTCGCCGGCGTCGACTATTCCTACGGTTCTGTGGATGTTTCCACTGGCGAGATGGTTGGCCACAATGCGGAGATCGTTGGACTGGGTAATGCGGTCACGCTCGGCGATGCGCCCGGCGAGACGAAGGCGTATGCGCTGCCGAACCAGAATCAGGGCTTCGGCGTCAAGGTTGACCCGCGCGTTTTTGCCGCGGACAATCAGAATATCACCATCCAGATCGAGTATTACATGGACAGCAAGATCACCCAGGCGAACACCCGTCTGAACCTGACGTATAAGAATGCGGCGGGCCAGGATGTGCGTGTCACTCTGCGTCAGGAGGCGCTCGACGGGTTTGTCGGTGCCGAGGTTGATAAGTGGGCGACTTGGGAGCTGAAGCTGACCGACGCCGCGTTTGGCGATCAGACAGTGGCGAACAGCGCCAACTTCAGCCTGATCAAATGGGGTTATGGCAACGAACAGAGCGACGGCCAGGATATCATCTATATCCGTAGCATTAAGGTGATGAGCACACCGACAGCACTGGATACAGAAGCGCTGGAGGACAAGATCGCCGAGGCGGAGGCGCTGGATGCGGCTCTGTACACCGAGGAGAGCTTCGAAGCGCTGGAGACTGCTCTGGCGGAGGCGAAGGCTGTACTGGCCGAGCCGGAATCCCAGAAGGCGATCGACGATGCGCTGACCGCGCTGACCGAAGCCATGGAGGAGCTCGAGGAACTGCCGACGACGATTGACCGTGAGATGCTGGAGGCGGTCATTGAGGCGATCGAGACGGAGCTGAATCCGGCAGATTTCACCAAGGAGAGCTTTGCTGCTCTGATGACTGCGGTGGATGCGGCGAAGAAGGTTCTGGAAAATGCAGAGGCGACCGACGAGGAAATCGCGGAAGCTTATGCGGCGTTGGAAGAGGCGCTGGAGAACCTGGTTGTGCTCTTCCCGAAGACCGGCGATATCGATCGCAACGGTGTGGTCAACACCACCGATGCGCGTCTGGCGCTGCAATATGCGGTTGAGAAAATCACGTTGGATGAAACCCAGCTGCTGCTCGCCGATGTCGACGGGGACGGTGAGGTCAACACCACCGATGCCCGCCTGATTCTGCAGTATGCGGTTGAAAAGATCGATGTTTTTCCTGCCGACATTGTGACGGTGGAGAATCTGCAGACGGCGATTACACAGGCGGAGGCGCTGCTGCCGCAGATGGACGGTGTCTACACCGAGGAGAGCATCGCGGCTGTGACCGAAGCGATCGAGGCTGCGAAGAAGGTTGTGGCGGACGAAGAGGCCGTCAATGATGACCGGCTGAACGCGCTGCTGAATCTCACGCTGTCCCTCGCGTTCCTGGAGCCGCTGGATCAGCCAGAGGTGTAAGGAAAAGCACTTTCTGTAAAAGCATATAAAAGAACGCCGCTCAGAAGCTGAATGCTTCCGGGCGGCGTTCTTTTTGGGGAAAGGGCCGAAGCATCAGAGGGAATCTGCTGCTTCGGCCGATGTTGTGATATCTGCCGTCTGTCCGCGAACCAGCCGGATCAGGTCGTCCGGGCGGGCTTCGATCTGATAGCCGATTTTGCCGGCGCTGACGAGGATTGTCTCCTGTGCTGTGACTTCCGTCGCAAAGGTAGTGAAAAACGCCTTTTTCATGCCGACCGATGAACAGCCGCCCCGAACATAACCGGTCAGCGGCAGCAGCTCGCCGACGTGGATCATGGCAACCGACTTCTCCTTAACAGCTCGAGCGGCCTTTTTCAGATCCAGCTCCGCCGCCACCGGCAGCACGAAAACAAAATAAGCGCCGGAGGCGCCGCGGGTCACCAATGTTTTAAACACATGGGCCGGATCCTGGCCGGTCAGACGGGCAATTCCGATCCCGTCGACAGCTTCCTCACCGTGGGGATATTCATGCGGCGTATAGGGAACCTTCTTCTGCTCCAGAATCCGCATGACATTGGTTTTATAGATCGCCATTTTTTATCGCTCCTTTTTTTGCAGCCAGCAGCGTGGTGTTCTCCTCGCGACAGAGGGCCTAAACCGCTGAAAAACCCGCCTTGCGCAGCAGCGCCATCTGCTGCGCGGCCGTGCAGGGGATGGCGCAGTGACAGCGCACCTCCGGCGGAATACCCTGCTCCTACTGCAGTCGTCCATTCTCCAGCCACCAGTGCTGCGCTTCTTCGCTCGTGACCATATACACCGTCTGGCTACAGCGCCCGGTACCGCAACCCAAATCCAGCAGGGACTCTACCGTTTCGGGCGTCCCGGGCCCTCCCGAAGCATGCGCTTGTCATAGCTGGCCGTCCGCGCCTCGAAAAAGGCGTCCATTCGTTTCAGCCTCATATGAGGATTTCTTCATCTGCCGCTTCCGGGTCGCTCTCCCGCAGCCCATCTACCGTCAGACAATAGACCCGGTCGCAGACCTCACGAATAAACCGCCGGTCATGCGATACGCTGATAATGGCGCCGGGGAAGTCATGCAGGATTTCCCGGATGACCGGCCCGGACAGCGGGCTGAAATTGCGCGTCGGCTCGTCGAGAATCAGCACATTGCTGCCTGCGAGCACCATCCCAAGCAACAGGAGCTTGGCCTTCTGGCCGCCCGAGAGAGCCGCAATCGGCCGTTTCATCTCCTCGGATGTGAACCGACAGCTGCCGAGCCGGGTGCGGACAAGAGTTGTTGTAGCCTTATCG
>USLV01000004.1 GCA_900555705.1 uncultured Oscillospiraceae bacterium
CGAGATGTAGAGAGGTCTCGTGGGCTCGGAGATGTGTATAAGAGACAGTTGTTAGCAAGGTAGCGGTAGGTCTGACCGTTCTTCGCTACATACACATCAAAATCGGGCAGCAGCTTTCGACCGTCCCAGCCCTTGACTTGATGAACGGTGTAAATGCCGTAGGGCAAATCCTTTGTCTGCGCAAAGCCGTTTTCATCACACACAAGGTAATCACGCTCGGTATCTTTGGCGGCGTCATAGCTGCCTGCGGATTTCAGAAATACAGAAAATTCCGCGCCTACTTCGGGAGTTTCAAGCTGCGTTTCGCCGTCGTCCGTGTGCTTAATGAGCGCGATATTGCCCTTGATAATCTGCTCGGTCACATCGTTTGCGGTCGAATTGTATTCCACGGTGTAGTTTTTTGCTTCCGCGCCGATGTGGTGTGCGGATTCGTCCAGCAAATAGCCCTCGCTTGGTGTGATCTCGCGCACGGACCAGTCATCGCCGCAGACATAGTATTTTGTGGTGAATTGCCCGTTTGCGTCGGTGGTGTAGGTGTCGATAAGCTGTTCACCCTTGTAAATGCCGTAGACCGCGCCGCCGAGAGAAGCGTCGCCCTGCGGTGTTCCCGTTTCGCTGTCGCTCTTGGTAACGGTGACATTCCACTTTTTCAGGATATTTTCAAAGCTCTTGTTTGTAACCTTGTTCCATTCCACCGCCGCCGTCTGCTTTTCGGGAACGACATAGCGGATGGCGGTATCAACTTCCTCCAGCGTGTAGCCTGTGCCGATCAGCACATCACGGAAATACGCCTTTCCCGTACTGTCGGTAACGGCGTATTCATCGACGGCAAGCCCCGACAAAGAAGCGCCAAACAGGTGAAATTTCACGCCCTCATTTAATCCGTCCTCCGAGGTTTTGGTAACAACTAAATCGCCGCGCTTCAAAACATTGCTGAAATTGACGGTGGCAGCCTGACCGCTGACAACAGTAACACGGCGAACCTCCTGCGGCTCGTATTTGTCGTAGTTCTGTTCGGTCACGGTGTAAACGCCGGGAGTGAGATTGTCAATCTGAATCGTGCCGCCTGTGCCGGTCTGAACCGTCTTATTCACGCCGTTTCCTGTAATTGTAAAGGAAATACCCTCCACCTTGCCGTCCTCGCTGGTTTTTACGATCTTTGCCGAGCCGTAAGAAACCTTAATATTCAAATAGCCTTTCACGGGGTCATTGACCGACTGTGCATAGGTCACGGTATCTTGCAACTTTCCGTTCGGGCCGTAAACGCCGTCCGTCCAAGTGATAACGCCGCGCCTCTGTGAATTTTTCTTTTCGGCTGTAATCGTAACGGTATCGCTCGGCGCAGTATCGGCTGTGATTACCAGCTTATTTCCGTTCACGGAGAAACGGATTCCCGAAACGCTTGCCGAAAAAGTATAATTGGAAAGGACATTGTTTGCGTCGGTGAGTGTTGCGGTGTATTTTTCGCCGTCCCATTCCAACTCGATATTCTTTGCCTTGCCTGTGGATTTTGCAAAGAAGCTCGGCACTTTGGAATGGGTTTGAACGCTGGCGGCAATAGAATTGTAGTAGCTTATAATTTGACTGTACAGCGGGTGGTCTGTACTGACCTGATCGCAAATAGCGTCCTTACCGCCTGTGCCTACCTTGTTAAAATCGGCGTCGCGCTCGCCAACGACGGTTTCCCAAACTAAAAGCTGTGTGGCAACGGCGTGAGCCAGCTTGTCGCCGCCCTCATTCTGCGAACGCCAAGAGGTAGAAATCGTACCCGTATAGCCGTACTGAAAGATACGGCCGATAAACAGCTTTATATCGTCCGGCGAAATGGTGTGGTTATAGGACGAGGGGTAATTATCCCAAAAGTTCTCGCCCTTTTTGGTGAAGCGGTCGCCTGTTTCCTGCGGTACGCCCGGCTCAATGCAGTAACAGATATTGCCGTCATACGAACCCATAGCGCGAACGGTGGTAAAGCGCGAAGTTTGTGCGAACCATCCGTTCATAAAATTAAAGCTGCCGTGTCCCCATTCGCCGCCGTAGTTAGCGTCCCCGTCACGGGGAAAGGAAACAAGGCAAACCTCGTCGGTTTCCTCTGCGGCATAGGCAGTCGTTCCGAACCCGACAAGGGTAGTAACGCACATCAAAGCCGCCAGAAACAGCGACATCATTCTTTTAAGTTTCTGCGTTTTCATTCTTTGAAATCCTCCTTGAAATGAAAAAACGCACCGTGTTTTTACACAGTGCGTTCATTGTAAAATATTTTGTTGTGTTTTTCAGGCGTAGCCGATATACAGATCGTAGCTCCCGTCGGAGCGAGCCTGCGCCCATATCCAGACATCGGTAATATCCTCGTCCCGGCTGTACCGATTCAGCCTGCTTTCAATATCCCGGTCAAGGCAAGCGCTATATGCTCCTGCGGTAATGGGATTGTCCCAGCAGTCAACCGCCGTACTTTCAAGCCGAAGTCCCACGCTTTCCGCATAGCTTCTCGCATAACCGATCCAATAGTCTATATTGAAATCGGGTGCGGGTTCTTCGGGCGGCGCGGTTTCCTGCGGCGATTCTGTTGGGGTAGGTTCAGGCGTCGGTTTTTCTTCTGCCTGTGGCTGTGTCGGCTGCTGCGGTGACTTTGGTTCGAGTGTAGGTTTAACCGTTTTCGGCGGTTTAGGCTCAGGTGTATCGTTTGAAACGGTAGGCTGTGTCGGCTGTGTTTGTGCCGCAGGGTTTGATTCTACGGTAGGCTGTGAATTTTCAGTCTTTACCGTCATGTCAGCGGAACTTTCTTTACTTTCCGAAACAGAAGCGGCCGAACTATCCTCCGGCTCTGTACGCTCATCAATCCTGCTTGCCACCGTTTCAATGCACGAACTGTCCTGTATCGTCTGCGGGTAATCCGTATTTGCACAACCCGACAAAGAAACAATCAATGCTGCCATAACAGCGATTATCCTTGCTTTTTTCATAATTGCAAACCTCCTTTGCAGCTTCATTGTACGGATTTTTGCGGTTCGCTGCAAAGGTGTGAATTGACAGCCCCATAGACATCTCTTTTTTCGGGTGGTACAGGTAGTTTTGAGGGGGAGAGGTGTGGAGAGGGGGAACAAGCGAACACCGCCGCACCCTGCCTTATTTTAGGGTATAGATACCCCTTGTTAGTGAGTTTTTACCTTTCCATGTCACGCTGGCGTTTGCGGTATAGCTCCAACGCTTTCACAATGGTATCTTCGATTTTCTGCGAGGGCGTCCCCGGCGCAAAATACTTGCTGATACGCTCTTTTGGCATTTTGAACTGTTCTTTCTGATTCGGTTTTTCCTCCTGCATAATGGAGAGGATCACCTCGTCTGTCAGCTTGCCGTCCTTGCTGAACTCTTTCATTTTAATAGCCTGCGCCAAAGACGGCGTGCAGTCCTCACATTCCATTGTTTCGCATAGGGTTTGCTGCTGGTCTTTTGAAAGATAGGAAAGCTCTACGGCAGGACGGAAAGCAATCTTCCCGTCGTCCACCATCTGCAGGACAGGCGGGATCAGTTCAGTTAAGCGGATAAAGCGCTGAATTTGAGTGTTGCTATCAGGCGATTTGGCTGCCAGCAATTCCCTTGATGTTTTACCCTCGAAATTCTGTCCCAGTGGGACAGAATTTTCTTTGCTCGGTCTACCGGCTTGCCGTTTCATAGCATCCAGCTTCATTTTGTAACCAAATGCTTTTTCGGACGGTAAAATCCGTTCTCTTTGCAGGTTACTATCCACCATAACGATGATTGCCTCGTCGTCGGTGAGATTGCGGACGATACAGGGTATCTCCGCAACACCCGCCAAAGCTGCCGCAAATTTTCGCCTGTGGCCTGCGACCATTTCATAACCGCCGTCCTCTTTGGGACGGACAAGGGCAGGCACTAAAACGCCGTACTTCTTAACGCTTTCCACCATTTCAGCCATGTCCTCGTCCTGCCGTACCTGAAAAGGATGGTTCGGAAAGTCGGAGATTTCAGCGGGATTCAGCGTTACCACCCGTTCAAGCTGTGATTCTGCACGGCTTTCGTCAGTAGAAAACAGGTCATCTAACGGCGTCATTCCTAAATCTCTCGTTTTTACGCTCAATCTCCAACACCTCCTTTGTCAGCGCGTGATAGGCGGCGGCGACCTTGCCGTTTTTGTCGTGGGCGTAGATACTCTTGCCCCTGCCGCTGGTTTCGGCGGCTCTCACAGAAAAGGGTATTTCCGTCCCGAACACACGGATTTTATCGCCGTAGTGGGCGCGCAGAGAAGCAATGATTTCCTTTGCCTCGTTTGTTCGGCTGTCTACCATCGTAAAAAGAATCCCGTCGATTTTCAGCTTGGGGTTGATCTGCCTCTTAACCTGTGAAATGGAGTGCATAAGCAAATCCAGACCCTTTGCCGAGAGAAACGACGGCTGCGACGGAATGATAACGCTGTCTGCTGCCGCCAGTGAGTTCAGCGGCATAATACCGAGCGACGGCATACAGTCAATGAGGATATAGTCGTAATTGGATTTTACCTCACCCAGATATGTCCGCAGCGCCCGTTCACGGTTCATAGCGTTAATGAGCCGGATTTCCATGCCCGATAGGGTGATGTTTGCCGGAAGCAGGTCAACGCCCTCGCCGTGGTGCAAAATACCGTGGCCGTCGGGAATCGGCGTGTCGTCGATTACGCTCTGCATAATGTCCGTTAGGGTAACGGGCAGCTCGTCGGGTCTTGGATAACCGAGGGAGAGCGTCAAAGAAGCCTGCGCGTCTGCGTCGATCAGCAAGACCCGCTTGTTTTCCTGCGCCAAACCGATACCGAGACTTGCGGTTGTTGTGGTCTTACCCACGCCGCCTTTTTGGTTCGTCACCGCAATTACTTTGCAGTTCGCCATTTTGTGGTTTCCTCCTTTACATAGATTTAGCCGCCCGCGGCGAAGCGGACGGCTATGTATACAGAGGGCAGGGAATGTCCTCTGTCAAAATTCAAGTTATGTGGTTTCGGTTTTCTGCTCCTCATACTCATAATCATTCATTAAATCCTCAATGTCGAGCAGAAATTCTGTTATGAATAGCTTGATTGCGTCCGGGTACGCTTCAAGCTCAAAAATTGCCGGGGGAGTTTCGAGAGCAATCACATCATAGATTGCCAAGATGAGATTATACGCTTCGATTTCATTTCCAGCGTAGCAAAGCGTTTCAAGAGTGCTCTTTATTTTTCGGATTGTATCTAATGTGCCGGCGACCTCTCGTAAACCGTCCCAAAAGGGTGTAGAATATGCGCCGGACACATTGCTGATAAGCTGGATGGTTGCTGGGGATAACACGGATTTTTTATTTGACATTTTTGCTGCCTCCTTAATATTAAGTTATGTATTGTCCCGCAAAACTCCGTATCTTCTTATATCCCTTTATCTGTTTTGATAACATTTTTACAACAATTCGGCTTTTTGTCACGGTTTCAAGCCTTTTTGCCACCCCATAATCTATTGGCGTGTTATCATAAAAATCGTGATAACAATGTCCGGAAATAACAAAACGGCAGGAATTTTCATCCCTGCCGTAAGAGCATTAAGATATGGAAAAACCGCATAAACACTGGGTTTATGCGGTTTCCGATGGCGGAAGCGGTGGGATTCGAACCCACGAGCCCGTGAGGACTACCTGATTTCGAGTCAGGCCCGTTATGACCACTTCGATACGCTTCCATATTCAATTTTGGGTGCAGAGAGTACCGAAAAAATGTGATTTCGAGTCAGTCCCGTTATGACCACTTCGATACCGCTCCGTATTTGTGATTCCCGGCATGTCTCCGGGAATGCTCATTTATTATACGGTAGATACACAGATTTGTCAACCCTGCATAATGCGGAATTTCCGTCTAAAAAACAGCCGCTGTTTCGAAGAACAGCGGCTGTTTCCTAAACCTCTGTGAGATGGCCGATGGTTCGCAGCGCGGGATAGCCCCACTGCCGCAACACCTCATAGACGCCAACCGCCACCGTATTGGACAGATTCAGCGAGCGAGCGGCGTCATTAGCGATCATGGGCAGACGCACGCAGACCTCCGGATGTGCCCGCAGCAATTCCTCCGGCAGTCCCGCCGTTTCCTTGCCGAACACGAGATAGGTGCCGTCCGGATAGGTCATATCCGAATGGATATGCGTTCCCTTGGTGGTAAAATAGAAAAAAGGCCCATCATTGCGCGCAAAAAAATCTGCGAGATCGCGATAATAAGTGATATCCAGCAGATGCCAATAGTCGAGACCAGCGCGCTTGAGTTTGCGGTCATCTACCCGAAATCCCATCGGCTCCACGATATGTAGCCGCGCGCCGGTTGCCGCACAGGTGCGGGCGATATTGCCGGTGTTCTGCGGAATTTCCGGCTCGACCAGCACAATATTCAGCTGCGGCATATCACACACAGCTTCTCAGCAGCTGCGCCTTGCCGCTGACCGAGACGGTCATACCGGCGGGCACAAAGACGCTCACGCCCTTTTTCAGCGTCAGCTTCTCGTCCTCGCCGGTCAGAATCGCCTCGCCGTCGAGGCAGAGCAGCGAGACAAAGCTGTCGGTCTTGCCAACCGAAACAGTGCCGTCGACGTTCAGCAGATCCGCTGTGAACAGGTCGCAGGAGGCCAACGCGCGAACACTGCCGCCGTCGGTCACCGTGATATCGCCGGTATCGCCGTAGGGAATGGTGGGCGGAACCGGATCGGTTACGTCGACCGCCTTGTCCACATGCAACGGACGCGGTTTGCCGTCTGCGCCGAGACGGCCATAGTCGGAGACGCGATAGGTGGTGTTGGAGTTCTGCTGTACCTCCGCGATCAGGATGCCCGCGCCGATGGCGTGCAGCGTACCGGCTTCAATAAAGAAGACATCGCCCTTTTTCACCGGCACAAAATTGCAGACCTCGGGCAGCGTATCGTCCTCGATCCGACGGCGGAGTTCCTCTTTGGTCAGCGTCTGGTTAAAGCCGTAGATGAGCTGGGCGCCCGGCTCGCAGTCGACCACATACCACATCTCGGTCTTGCCGAACTCGCCCTCGACGCGCAGCGCATACTCGTTGTCCGGATGCACCTGCACCGACAGACGGTCTCTGGCATCGATCAGCTTGATGAGCAGCGGGAAATAGGGGAAAGAGGCGGCCTTCCCGCCGATAGCGGCGTCGCCAAACGCTTCCAGCGCTTCCGGCAGCGTCTTGCCGGCCAGCTCGCCGTTGGAGACAACCGAGGAGCCGTCTTTATGGCAGGACAGAACCCACGCTTCGGCGGCAATGTCCTTGTCACTCTGATAGCCGTATTCGGTTTTAAGCCGCGTTCCGCCCCAGAGATAGTCCTTGATCGGCGGGGTGAGCAGCAACGGATACATCTTCATTGTTTGTCCTCCTGTTTGAGAAAATCGCGCGGATGTCCCTCATAGTGTACTGCAATTTTTGCTTTTTGGCAACAGCATTTTGCCGAATTTTCCAGTTCTTCTCTCGATTACCGATTTTCATGTCGCATATACTAGGAACGTCAGCCTGCAATATGTGAAAGAGAGGAAACGATTATCAATGATGAAACGCAGTTTTTGTGGCCTTTTGAAGGGGATCGGTATTGGCATGGTAATCGGCAGTATGGCCGGCACCGCGGCGAGCTGCTACATGCACGGTCATCGGAAGGGAATTAAAAAGAATGTCGGGCGCGCGCTTCGCACGGTCGGCGATCTCTCCGACAGCGTCATGAGCATGTTCTGAATTTTCTCCCGACGGGCAGTACTGGCTGCCCGTTTTACATATTGCCACAAAAACTTGGCTGTGCCCTCTTTACGTCCCGCCGCTTTTCGTGTATAGTTATATTAGTCTGTCCGGGAAAGCATATATAAAAACGGAACAGCCTCCCTCGAAGCCGTTCCGCTTTTTTGGACGTGGTCAGCGTGTCTGCTGCAGCACCTTGGTGATCTCGCCGACATAGACCCGGTGGTAGTCGCCGTTCGGATAATGGGACGGCATGGTTGGGTCGAGGAAGCGGGCAGGATCCAGATCCTGCGTATACAGCTTGCGGCAGACCAGCACCAGCTGTGCCTGATCGAAATACGGCGCGGGGGCGTCGAAGCGCGGAGAGAGCCCGGCGGCGGACGCTTTGTCGCCGTCACGACCGGATGTGGAGCCACAAAGCTGCAGCGCCCGGCGATAGCCGCTGTCGAAGAAGGAGAGAGAAAAACTGTTTTCCTCCTCCATGAACTGATAGGTATAGCGCGAGGGGCGCACAAACGAGAACGCCACATTGGCGTTCCAGAGCACACCCAGCCCGCCCCAGCTTGCCGTCATGGTGTTATACCTGCCCTCGCGACCAGCCGAGATCAGCATCCAGTCCCGTCCAATCCGGCGGAACACGTTGTCCTGCAGCTCCTCAGGTGCGATTTCGATAAATTTGTTCATTGGTGTTCACCCTGCCTTTCTCTACATATATATGTTGCCGTATGCCTGCTTGCGGCGCGCGGGCGCGCCCTTTGCTTCAGTATAGCACAGTTCGTGGAAAAAGGCACGTTTTATCCCATATGCTTTTAGGAGGAATTTGAGTATGGCTGACATTCGACCCTTTCGCGCGCTGCGGTTCACCGAACAGGCGGGCCGCATTGACCAGTTGACCTGCCCGCCCTATGACATCATCTCGGAGGAGCAACGGCAGGCGTATCTCGCGGCCAACCCCCACAACATCATCCGGCTGGAGTTGCCCCGCGATGGGGCGGATCCCTATCAGACGGCGGGTGAGACGCTCCGCCGCTGGCTGGACGAGGGGATTCTGCGGGAGGATTCGGAGGAGGCACTCTATGTCTATGACATCGGCTTTACAGTGCCCGCCCTGCCGGAGCCACTGCATGTGACCGGAATTGTGGCGCGTGTGCATCTCGAGGAGTTCTCGAAAAACGTTGTGCTGCCGCACGAATGGACACTGTCCAAGGCCAAGACCGACCGGCTGAATCTCATGAAAGCGACCGGTTGCAATTTCAGCGATATCTATTCGCTCTATATGGCGGATCCGGGCACGCCGGATGTGCTCACGCTGACCGAGGGGCTCACGCCGCTGTCGGATATGACCGACGAGGCGGGATTGACCCATCGTCTCTGGGCGGTCACTGACCCCGTCGTCATCGAGGAGGTGTGCCGTCGATTTGCGGACAAGAAGCTCTACATCGCCGACGGCCATCATCGTTATGAGACGGCGCTCAACTATCGCCGCTTTTGTCGGGAGCAGGGGGCGCCGGAGGGCGGCGCTGCGGACTTCGTGATGATGATGCTGGTCGAGATGAGCCACCCGGGGCTGGTCGTTTTCCCGACCCATCGGCTGATTCGCGACCTGCCCGATTTCGATGCATCCCGCCTGCTGTCCGATTGCGTCCCCTGGTTTGAGGTACGCCCGGTCGAGGAGTCGGCGATGGAGTCGGCGCTTGCCGCGGCTTATGACGCCGGACAGAAGGCGTTCGGCTTCTTCGACGGGCAGGCGTTCCGGCTGCTGACCCTGCGGGATGCGGCAGTAATGGATACGCTGCTGCCGGAGGTATCCCCGGCCTCGCGCGGACTGGATGTCAACGTCCTGCACACGCTGGTGCTGGAACGGCTGCTCGGCATCGACCAGGAGAATATGCGCAATCAGGTCAATCTGACCTATACCCGCAGCCAGGATGAGGCGCTGGAGGGGGTGCGGCGCGGGGAATTCCAGTGCTGCTTCCTGCTCAACCCGACGCGTGTCTCCGAAATCCGCGATGTCGCGGCGGCAGGAGAGAAGATGCCGCAGAAATCCACCTATTTTTACCCGAAGCTGATCACCGGTCTGACGATGAACCGGCTGGACTGATGCAAAAAGGGGATGGACGTTTTCGTCCATCCCCTTGCGGCAAGCGGCTCTTATTTGATGATCTCGCCCATGGTGCCCGGCGCCGCGGAGGCGGCGTTGGATTCGTCGGTGTCGATGTGCATCGCGAGCGCAAAGGACGGACTTACCCGCACCACCACATCGCCGAAGGTCAGCGTGCGGCCCTCGCTCGGGATCTTGACGCTGACAACGTCCTTGTCCGCGAGGCCGTATTCAGCGGCATCCTCAGGTGTCATATGGATATGGCGCTTGGCGGCGATCACGCCCTCGGTCAGCTCGACCTCACCGGCGGGGCCGACCAGACGACAGCCAGCGGAGCCCGCAATATCGCCGGATTCCCGGATCGGGACGGTCAGGCCGATGGAGCGGGCATCGGTGAGCGACAGCTCCACCTGCGTGGCGGAGCGAACCGGGCCGAGAATGGTCACACCGGCCAGCGTTTTCTTCGGGCCGACGACATCCACCCGCTCCACGCAGGCATACTGTCCCGGCTGAGAAAGGTCTTTTTTCGGCGTCAGCTGATGGCCGGCGCCAAACAGCGTCTCGAGATCCTGCTGCGAGACATGCAGGTGACGGGCGGAGGTTTCCACCAAAACGGGCTTCGACATAATACCAGCACTTCCTGTTCATTAATATAGAGCTCTGTCCCTATTGTACCGCGGTCGGGCTTTTTTTTCAAGGGGCAGTTCGGAAAGTCGCCGATCGTTCGGAAAGGAGCAACCACATGCACATGGAAAATTGGGAGCAGCTCGTGCAGCAGTGTCACGCCTGTACGGCGTGCGGGCTGGCGGCGACGCGGCAGAACGTCGTGTTCGGCGTCGGCAATCGCGAGGCAGAGGTCATGCTGGTCGGGGAGGGCCCCGGACAAAATGAGGATATCGAGGGAGAACCCTTCGTCGGCCGGGCCGGCAAGCTGCTGGATACCATGCTGGCGGCGGTCGGTCTTTCCAGAGAACACAACGTCTATATCGCCAATATCGTCAAATGCCGTCCGCCGCAGAACCGCGACCCTCTTCCCGAAGAACAGGAGGCCTGCATCGGCTGGCTGCGCAGCCAGTTCCGGCTGATTCGGCCGAAGATCGTCGTTTGTCTCGGGCGTGTGGCGGCCTGCCGCCTGATTGATCCGAATCTGAAGGTGACGCGCGACCACGGAAAGTTCTACGATAAAAGCGGGACGCTGATGATGGCGACCCTGCACCCGGCGGCGCTGCTGCGCAATCCCGGGCAGAAACCGGCTGCCTTTACCGACATGCTTGCTTTGCAGCAGAAAATCGGCGAGGTATGTGAGCATACCGAGCTTATTTACCCGGAATGAACGGCTTTGTGCACGAGCTGAGAAAGGAGGAGAGGCGATGCGGCCTCGGATATACCGGCATTTTTTCATGACATTCCTGCTGCTGGCGATGATGGCCTGTCTGCTGCTCGGCGGCTGTAAGCCGGAGAGCGAGGTGGGAAAGGGCTTCCGGTTTCCGCTGGAGGCCGAGCCCCGGCAGCTTGATCCGCAGGCGGCGATCGACAAAGCCTCGGTTACGGTGGCAGCGGCGCTGTTCGAGGGTCTGACCCGCCTGGACGAAGAGGGAAACGCGGTGCCCGCGGCCGCAGACTGGACGGTGTCGGAGGATGGTCTGACCTATACCTTCCACTTGAAAACATCGAAATGGAGCAATGGCGAGCCGGTGACGGCGGATGATTTTGTCTTCGGTATGCAGCGGGCGGTTTCGCCGGACGGCCGCGCTGAGCTGGCGAAGCAGTTGTTCGATATCGCGGGTGCCGAAGCGGTTCGACAGGGAAAGCAGGCGGTCAATACGCTGGGGGTTACGGCTCGGGACGGGCAGACGCTGCTCATCACACTGACAGCGCCCAACGAGACCTTCCCGGAAAAACTGGCCGGGACGCCGTTCATGCCCTGCAACCGCGCTTTTTTTGAGGCGTGCGGCGGACGCTATGGACTGGAGACGGACTATCTCCTTTCAAACGGTCCCTTTTTTCTGAAGGCCTGGAACCACGATGCCAATCTGCTGCTGGAGAAGCACAAGGACTACCACGCTGTGGATGAGATCCTGCCTGCGGCAGTTCGCTATGTCATTGGGGAACCGGATGACCCGCCGGCGGCGCTGACTGCCGGATCGCTCGATGCGGCGGAACTCCGGGTGGCCTCCGCCGTGTCCGGTGTCCGGCTTGTTGAACTGGAGGATACGATCGACTATATCTGGCTCAACAATACGATTTCGCCACTCTCCGAGGCGTCGGCTCGACGGGCACTGCGGGATGCGTTGGAATGGGATGTCATTGCGGGACGGCTGGACACGGCCTTTACCCGCCCGGCCGAGGGCTATGTCTCGCCCGAGGCGATTGTCGGCAGTGGCGAGACCTATCGCCGGGCGGAAAATGCCCTACCGCTGAAAACCGATGTCGTGCGGGCGCAGGCGAATTGGGCCGCCGGCATGCGTGCGCTTGAGCTGGAGGAGGCGCCGGTGCTGACGGTGCTCTGCGCCGAGGATGCCGAAAGCGTGGATGTGGCGCAGTATGTGGTGCAGTCCTGGCAGAAAAATCTGTCGCTGTATTTCCATATCGAACCGCTGCCCGCCGATCAGCTGGCCACACGGGTGCGGGTCGGCAATTATCAGATCGCGATCTGTCCTGCGACAGCGGGTGGTGCGTCGGCGCTGGATGCGCTCTCGATGTTTGCGGGGAACAGCGCCGCGGGCAACTGGTCCCGATTTGAAGAGGCTGCATTCACCGAGGCATGCTTCGCCGCGGCAGGAGGCGGTGTGCAACGGGAGGAAGCGGAGGCGCTGGAATTGTCTCTGAATGAGCAGTGTCCCGCCATTCCGCTCGCCTTCCGGCGCCGCTGCTTCGGTCTGCCGGAGACAGTCAGCGGGGTGGTGCTTCGCCCCTTTGACGGCGGCGCCTTTGGTGCGGCGCTGGATTTTCGTGCTGCGGGGAAACGGGAAGAATAGCAGACCACATAAACAAGCGTGCTGCAAAACGGTGTTGGGCCGTTTGCAGCACGCTTGTTTATAGGAAAGTCTTTCAGAGCGTATGTTGTTGTTTTTGCCATCGGAGGGGCGTTTCGCCGTAGCGCTTTTTAAACAGTCGGATAAAATAGCCGACATTGCCGACCCCGACACCGACCGCTGTCTCAGTCACCGAGTGGCCGTCGGCGAGCAGCGCCGCCGCTCTCTCCATCCGGAGATTGGTCAGGTGTTCCAGCGGCGGCACACCGACGCAGCTCTTGAAATATCGCGAAAAATACGCTTCGGAGAGGTGTACCTGTGCGGCCAGTTCTCCCACAGTCAGAGGCTTCGCCAGATGCTCCTCCATATAAGAGATAGCCGAACGGATATGGTTCAGACGGTTGTCGCCGCGGGGGACATCTGCTACCACCCCGTTTTCACAACACTGATACAACAGCTCGAGCAGCAGCGACTGGATCCGCATCTCCTTATAGGGCGAATCCGACGCATACGCCCGGACCAGCTGTTGAATCTGGCTTTTGATCGCGCTGTGGGCAGGATGATCGCGGCCGACGACGTTTTGAAAACGTTTTTTCTTCAGACGAATGTCCGTGATGATCGAATTGCGGAAGTGGTTTTCCAGGTTGCCGATGTCGAATACCATATAATAGCATGAACCGGTGATCGCCGTATCGGTTCCGCGAATCTGATCTGGATTGACGAAAAGAATATCCTCTGCTGTATAGGAATGAGCTGTACCGTCGATCGTGACCTGGCCGTCGGTCTGGCCGAAAATGACCTCAACGCCGCTGTGACAGTTGATCGGCAGGCGGGCGCCGCTGACGGACGGGCCGTAGGTGTGCACGTCAAAGGTGACATAGGCGCGTTCCTTATCATATGTGTTGAGCTCGAGTTGGGAATGCGATTGCAGCTCCATGGCACCAAAGGTAGCGAAATTTTCGGGCGTTGCGGTGGCATAGACCTTGATGCTGCGGATATAGCACTCGTCGTTGGGATCCGCACCAAAATAGAAATAGAGGTCTGTTCCGTCCTCGCGCGTGCCGAAATGGGCGTTATGCAGCTGAAGTGTCCAAGTGGCCCATTCATTGGCCCGAAAGAACTCCTTACGGGTATTGATATCATTTCCGGCGATCTGCTCCTCGCCGTTTGCGCCGTTTGAACGAATGATGATCCAACCGTCCCGACCGGGATTGATCCAGAAATACTCGACCTCAACGGTGACCTCGTGCGTATCCCGGCTCACAACCGATTCCGGGACATGGTTGATCGCCAGCCAGCCGCAGTCCGGGAATTTGACGCAATTATACAGAAAAAGCGGAAAGGAAGTTTCCCCCGACGGAAGCGCCTGCTCCGTTGTCATGTCCTTGCTCCTCCTTTGCGTGGATGTCAGTATTATAGCATAATGGCCGACGTATTGCAATAAACAGAACGGAAAAGATGATCTCATTTTGTGTTTTTCGGGTTATTTGCCGATTTTTTGCCATCAAAAAAGCAGAATCCGACTATTATTGGGCGGGATTGGAGTAGATTTTTGAACCAGTATATGGTATACTGCACCCGTATATAGGCGAAGGATTATCAAATAGCTTCGTCATTTCCGCGAAAGGATGAGATATCATGAAAACAGTCAAGTGGTTTACAACGACCGAGCAGGAGGCCTGGAAAGAAAACACCTATACCAAGGCGACCGCCCCGGCGTATTCTTTCATCACGGCCGATGGCCGTACCGACCAGTCGATCATCGGCTTCGGCGGCTGCTTCAACGAGATGGGGGGCTACGCGCTCAAAAAACTGTCGGAGGCGGATCAGAACGCGGTGATGGACCTGCTGTTCGATCCGAACGCCGACGGTCTGCGCCTGAATTACAACCGCATGTCGATCGGTGCGAGCGACTACGGCTGCAAATGGTACAGCTACAACGAGACGGAGGGCGACTATGCGATGGAGAATTTTTCCATTGACGCCGACCGGCCCTATATGCTGCCCTATATCAAAGCGGCCTACGCCCGTAATCACGACATGAAGATGTTCGGCTCGCCCTGGAGCCCCCCGACCTGGATGAAGACGCCGCCGGTTTATAATTTCGGGCGCCTGACCTGGACCGAGGAGAATCTGCGGGCCTATGCGCTGTATTTCCGGAAGTACATCGAGGCCTATGCCGCCGAGGGGATCCACATCGACCAGCTCTGTGTCCAGAACGAGATGTTCTCGGATCACAAGTTCCCCTCCTGCCTCTGGAGCGGTGACCAGATGTTTGAATTCATGACGAAATACCTCGGTCCGATGTTCGAGGAGTGGGGCATGGACACCGAGCTCATGCTCGGCACCCTCAACGCCGACGAGGTGATCTATAACGAGTTCCCGAGCCGCTTCTTCCACGATCCGGTCGCGAACAAGTATGTCAAGGGCGCGATGTTCCAGTGGAACGGCAAGCGCACCCTCCCGATGACGCACGAGAGCTTCCCGGAAAAGTTGCTGATCCAGTCGGAGAACGAGTGCGGCAACGGCAACAACGACTGGGATTATGCGAAATATGTCTACGGGCTCTATCGGCACTATTTCACCTACGGCGTCAGCGCCTATGTCTATTGGAACATGATCCTTGAGCCCGGCGGAATGAGCGCCTGGGGCTGGCACCAGAACTCCATGGTAACGGTGGAGGCGGACAACACCTATACCCTCAACCATGAGTTCTATGTGATGAAGCACTTCTCCCGGTATATTCAGCAGGGCGCTGAGCGCCTCTGCCTGACCGGCCATTTCACCGCCTATTCCACCGCCTTCCGCAATCCGGACGGCAGCGTCGTCGTCACGGCGTATAATCCCTGCAAAGAGACGGCGGTCGTCGATTTCACCTATGACGGCGAGACCTATTCCTTCGCGCTTGCGCCGGATTCCATCAACACGATGGTGATCGGCTGAGAGGCTATAGAGTCAATCTAAGGCTTGAAAGGATGGTTCAGGATGGGTAAACGGTTTTTGGTTCTGCTCCTTTGCCTGGCGCTGCTGGTCACGACCGGCAGCCTCGGCGGTGTGGCCGTCTTCGCGGCGGACACGGACAAAACGCTCACAGTCGGCACACAGAAGTCGGATGGAGCGGTTGCGGATTTTGCCGGTTTCCAATGTTTGCGCTTCCCCGACTGCGGGGCGATTTCGGTCAACAATGTGCCGGACGCCGTGGTCGGCGACGGCCCGCGAAATGTGACCGTCGAGGTGGAATATTACTGGACCAATCCCGGCCGGGACGGCTGGATCATCATGCGCTCGAACGGCAAGGACGGCACGCCGGTTGAGAACGATATCAACACCCATAAGGATTTCTTCGCCGCCAACAAATGGATGACCTGGACCGTTCAGCTGACCGATGCGTATTTCGGTTCCCGCGCAGACGGCACGGATCTCTATTTCTCCTTCGGCGCGGATCCGGACGACATCTGCTATATCCGCAGCATCAAGGTCTATGAGACCGCGACGCCGGACAACTTCGCCGCCTATGGCCCGAAGAACGCCACCGGCAGCACGATCCAGTATCCCTATCAGGATGTGAGCCTCTCCTTTGAGGAGCGGGCGGCGGATCTCGTTTCCCGTATGACGCTGGAGGAGAAGCTGTCCCAGTTCGGCAGCAACAACGCCTCCATCAACCGCCTCGGCGTTGCACACTACGATTACTGGACCGAAGCGTTGCATGGCGTCGCGCGGCTTGGCGAGGCGACCTCGTTTCCCTTTTCCGTCGGCATGGCCTCGACGTGGGACGACGATTTGATTCTCGAGATCGCAACCGCGACGGCCGACGAGGCACGCGGCTATGCCAACGGTACGGGACGAGGACTCAACTATTTCTCGCCGACCATCAATCTGAGCCGCGATCCCCGTTGGGGCCGCAGCGACGAGACCTACGGCGAGGATCCGTTCCTGACCTCGATCATCGGGCGGCGCTTTGTCGAGGGCTTCCAGGGCTATGACGAGCGCTACGAAAAGGTCAACTCGACCATCAAGCACTATGCAGCCAACAACAGCGAGTTCAACCGCCACAAGGGCACGTCCGACATGGACAACCGGACGCTGCTGGAATTCTATACCCGCGCGTTCAAGTCCATTACGCTGAATACCCGCGTGGCCTCGGTCATGGGCGCCTATAACCGCGTCAACGATGTGCCGGTGTCGGCGAACAACTACCTGCTCGACACCCTGCTCCGGTTGCGCTGGGGCTTCGACGGCTTCGTCGTCTCGGACTGCGGCGCCGTCACCAATATCTATCAGGATCATATGTGGAAGCCCTCGGAGGAGTACCTCAGCCAGTATGAGGACGGCAGCCGGTATGTCGATGCTTCCGGCAAGGTGACGCCACAGGGCGCAGCTGCGCTCGCGCTGCTCGCCGGCACGGATCTCAACTGCGGCGACGCTTATAATCGGTATATGGCGACCGCTGTCCAGGAGGGGCTCGTCTCGGAGGCGGATCTCGATATTGCGCTGGTTCGCATCTTCACCTCCCGCTTCAAGACCGGCGAGTTCGATCCGGCGGAGATGGTGCCCTATCGTTCCGACGCCTATTCCTTTGAGAATCAGGTGGAGAATGCGGCGCACAAGCAGTTGGCGGAGGATGCCGCCGATCAGGCGATCGTGCTGCTGAAAAATGAGCTGGCGAAGGGGGACAATACCTCCATTCTGCCGCTCTCCAAGTCGGAGAAAAACATCGTTATGATCGGCGAGATCGCCGACAAGGTCATCCTCGGCGGCTATTCAGGCATGCCCTCCGAGGAGAACTGTTCGACGCCGGTACAGGGCGTGGAAAGCCTGCTCGGCACCAAGGTGACCCAGATTGCGACGACCGCTTCGCAGGGCGGCTATGTGCTGAACATGCGGACTGTCACGCTGAAAAAGGCGGACGGGACGACGATCCGCACGTTGAAGCCCACGGATTCCTCGGTGCAGAAGGGCTGCCAGCTCGAGAACAACGCCAACTTCGGCTACGTCGAGTCCGGCTCCTATGTCCTATATGAGAACGTCGACATCTCCGAGCTTGGTCAAATCACGGTGGAGACCTCCGGCGCAGCTGAAAATACCACGCAGGGCAGCGTCGATTTCCATATTGGTACGCCGGACGGCATGCTGCTCGCTTCGGTTTCGACCGAGCACACCACCGGCTGGGGCGACTACAAGTCCTTCTCTGCGGAGGTCGACAGCGTCGGCGGCGCCAAAACCGTCACTCTCTGCGCGGTATTCAACAGCGCCACCGCCAAGGTCAATTTCACCGAAGAGGAGAAGAAGACGATTGCAGACGCGGATGCGGTTCTGCTCTGTGTCGGTACCAATACCGGCGATTCCTCCGAGGGACGCGATCGCAGCGGGCTCGACCTGCCGCGGTCCCAGACCAGTCTGATCAACACGGTTGCCGCGCTGAATCCCCGCACAGTTGTGTATATTCAGGCGGTCAACATGGTCAATGTGGAGGACTTCAAGGACAATGTCCCCGCGATTCTGTGGTGTGCCTATAACGGGCAGGCACAGGGCAACGCGATGGCGCGTGTCATCTTTGGCGACGCCAATCCGAGCGCCAAGCTCACCTTTACCTGGTACGCCAACGAGTATCAGCTGCCGGAGATCACGGACTACAGTATCCGTAGTAGTGAGGATAGCTACGGCCGGACCTATCAGTATTTCACCGGCGATGTGACCTGGCCTTTCGGCTACGGTCTCAGCTACACAAATTTCACCTACAGCAATCTGAAGGTGGATAAGACAGCGGTTACGCCGAACGATACCATCCGGGTGACGGTGGATGTCAAGAACACCGGCAAGGTCGACGGCGCTGAGGTGGTGCAGCTCTATGTGGTGCCGCCTGTCCACGATAAGGTGGAGCGTCCCGCGAAGCAGCTCAAGGGCTTCGACAAGGTTCGCCTCAAGGCGGGCGAGACCAAAACCGTGACCATCGATGTGGCGATGGAGGATCTCTATTTCTACGACGAGGAGACCGGCAAGACCGTCTATGACCAGGGCGAATACACACTGGAGGTCGGCGCGTCTTCCGAGGATATCAAGTTCACCAAACCCTTCACCCTGACCGGCGATATCGCGGACACGCTGCAGGCGGTCCAGACCTCTCCGGATAAGGTCGTGCTCAATGCCGACAAGGCGGGTCAGGGCACGATGAACGCCAATGTAACGGCTTCTCTGAAAAACGACACCCTGCTGGCGCTCGACCGGGCGACGGTTTCCTATGCGAGCAACAACACCGGTGTGGCGACGGTGGGAGCCGATGGTGTGGTCACGGCGGTTGCGCCGGGCGTCTGCACCGTTACCGCGACCGTCACCTATGGCGGTGCGACCATGACCTCTTCCTTCCCGGTTGTCGTGCAGGGTGAGGTTCGTTTCGCGGAGGGCACACTCTCCGACGGTGCCGTCACAGTGAGCGGCGAGCTGCCGATTGGCGGCAAGCTCCGCGCAGCCGAGGTCACCGACGACAGCAACTTCTTCTATGAGTCTTTTGTCTCCTATTTCGAGAATCTCTATGGCGGCGCTTCCGAGATGCTGGTCTATGACCTGTCGGTCGTCTGGAATTATGACAGCGTCGACATCGAGAAGCCGGTCACCATCCGCATCCAGCTGCCGGACGGCTTCGCGGGTAACCGTGTATTTGCCATGGAACGGCGCGAAGGTGAACTGACCGAAATGCAGATCACGGAGGCGGACGGCGTCCTGACCTTCACCGGCAATATCGGCGATTTCTATGCTGTGGCTGCTTTTGGAAAACCGGGTGATATCGACGGCAACGGTGTGGTCAACACGACGGATGCGCGGCTGGCGCTGCAACATGCTGTGGAAAAGATCACATTGAATGAGTCACAGCTCGCTGTCGGTGATGTCAACGGCGACGGCAAAGTGGATACGACGGATGCTCGCCTGATTCTGCAATATGCAGTGGAAAAGATCGATCGGTTCCCGGTGGATAACTGAATCAGAGAAGATTCGGGAATCGGTTTCCGGTGGAAGAACGGGCTTCCTGATAACACAGCGTTTTTCTCATCCTTTTCTGTTATAAGTTCCCCAAGGCATGAAGAACCGGCCTCCACGCCAGAGGCCGGTTTTTCATGCTGTTTTATATTCAAAGTGTATGGCATAGGGGGATGTTACACTTTTTATAACATGCATATTTATCACTAAACTGAATGTATTTATCTCGCAAGGAAATAAAATTGCAAAGGTTGTTTCCTGGGCTTCAAGATGCATATTGACGTTTCCAGAATTTTCTGATATCTTTAAAACAAAAGGAGGCATAATTATGAAAAATAAAACCGTTTGTTTTCTGGCTGGACTTGTTTGCCTGCTGACGGTCGGTTTGACTGGCTGCCGCCATTCGTCGCCTGCCGAAACGTCCTCGACGCCCAATGGAGCGACTGTGACACCGTCTCTGGATGCGGCCGAGAGAGATCGCCGCGAGGAACGCGGCACAAAAGCGGTCAATGCCTTCCTGTTTGCGATGGAGCAGAATATGACGCCGGAGGAAATCGCGGCGGAATATGCGGGCTGCTATTTTGACGGCGAGATGCAGGCACGGCTCGGCGTTGTCGGCGAGGAGAATCTCGAAAAGTACCGGGCGTTGCTGTCGGAGGATCTGCGCCACGACGTGATCTTCGAGACCCAGAAGTTTTCCAAGCAGCAGTTACAGGATGTCTGTGACCGGTTTGCCGAACTCGAGTTCAGCAAACTGGGCATCTCACGGCTCTCTCTCATGATTCAGACAAACTGCGTAGAGATTGTGGTCAAATCGGAGGAACAGCAGCAGCGGGTTGAGGACTACATGGCACGGGAGATGGCGGATGTCGATCCGAACATCGTCCAGTTTGTTGTCGATCCGAATTTCACTGTCTATCTGGAATAAAAATTGCCCGGACATAGTTGATGGGATTTTCGAAATGGAGGGAAAGAAAATGCATAAAGCTCGTTTGGGACTATTGGTGTTTGGTATCGGCCTTTCGGAAGAGTCCGTCCGTGAGCCGATCGCGCTGTCAAAGGATTTGCAGGAGGTGATCGGACCGGAGGTCGCCTCCCGATTCGAACAGCTTCTGTAGAAATCCGACGAACAGCTCCAAAGCGCCTATGCAGGGGATGTATTTTGGCGAAAACAAGACGCTGCACATCGGCATTACCGACGACGTGCCGTTTTCCCGGTATCAGCCGCTTGTCTCCGACGAGCTGGTGAAAACCGCCGCGCTGGATACGCTGGATCTGATGGCGGAGATGCGTCGGGAGGATGAGGCGAAAGCCGCACCGATCTATGGGCCCAGTGTTCTCCCCTATGAAGCGCAGGTTCGGGAGGATGTTCTTCGCGCCGGCGATGTGGTGCTGAGGGATATCTACCAGTTCGAGAGGCAAACCTATTCCTATGCGTATTTACAGTCTATATTCGATTCGTTAGCCGGCCATCTGGGGGAGTTGGGTATCCAATCCACCTCCATCCTGCCGCAAAACAATCGGGTGAAAATCGTTGTTTTGACCGTCGAGGCCAAAGAGCAGACCATCCGATATCTGTATAGCCAGATACCCGATCTCGATATCCGGGCGGTCGAATTTCTCGTCTGTGAGCAGCCCAACCGGCTGGAGGCCAAGGTATACAGCGGGGAACTGGCGCATTATAAGGGAACCGGCGGCCTGATCAATTTCTGGTATCAAGCCGGTACCATCGGCTTTCATGCCCGCGATCTGAAAACCGGGCAATACGGCATCGTCACCAACGCGCACGTCGCGCTGTCGGACGGGGCGACCAACAACCGAATCCTCGGCAACGCTAATAAATCTGAAATCGGCAAGCCGACCAAATACCAGTTCAGCGGCAAGGTTGACGCGGCGTTCGTGCCATACACCAACCAGAGCAGTTGGGACCCCACCTGCCACATTGTCGATGAGACCACCCGCATTCTGTGGCGCATTGCCAACACAACGGAAATCCAGATCGGTAAAAAGATCGTGATGTACGGTGCCAATTCCGGTTATTCAGAGGGACAACTTGTCAAGGCTAACGGCACATTCAATGTGGCGGGAAAGGAATTTACAGACGTGTTCAGCTATAATTGTCCGCACGGGAGCGGCGACAGCGGCTCGCCCGTCGGCTATGTGCTGGCCAACGACCGGTTCCATCTCTTCGGCATTCATTTTGGCGGCGGGGCGGATGGATGGGCTATGGCATCAAAAGCGTCAACCTGCTGCCCGCGCTGGACATTGACCCCATCACCCACTATCGCATGGGCGATGTCAACCGCGATTTCCGTATCGACACGTCGGATGCACAGCGCGTTTTGCAATACGCTGTCGACAAAATCCCCTATCTGCCCACCGAGGAAAAGGTATTGGCCGATGTCAACTATGACGGCAAAGTCGATACCACCGATGCACGCATCATTCTGCAAAGAGAGTCCGAGACCTATCCCTCCGAGCTGTAAACACACAACATCACCCCGCCCGCTACGTATTTTCGCAGCAGGCGGGGTGATGACTTTTCTGCCGGAATCGGCTATACTTGATAAAAGAGGTGAGCACATGCGAAAGCTGGTATTGATGCCGGATTCATTCAAAGGGACGCTATCCGCGCAGACGATCTGCGACATCCTGCGACAGGAGGCGCTGGCCTGCTTCCCGGACTGCGAAATTGTTGCCGTGCCGGTGGCGGATGGCGGCGAGGGGAGCGTGGACTGCTTTTTGACCGCCGTGGGAGGGGAGCGGATGACCGCTGTTGTCCAGGGGCCGTATGGCGAGGAGATGACCGCAGTCTATGGCCTTCTGAACGGCGGGGAAACCGCTGTGATCGAGATGGCCGCCTGTGCGGGACTGCCGCTCGTCGAGGGACGGCAGAATCCCGGAGAAACCACCACCTATGGTGTGGGACAGCTGATGCTTGCGGCCGCCGCCAAGAGCTGCCGCCGGATAATTATCGGGCTGGGCGGCTCCTGCACCAACGATGCCGGAACCGGTGCGGCCGCCGCTGCGGGGATACGTTTTCTGGATGCAGACGGAAATCCGTTTCTGCCGGTTGGCAATACGCTTCGACAGATTGCCGCCATTGATGGCAGCGGCCTTTCGCCACTGCTGCGGGATGTGGAGATCGTCGCCATGTGCGATGTGCGCCATCCGATGGCGGGGCCGACTGGCGCCGCGGCTGTGTTCGGTCCCCAGAAGGGTGCGGATGACGCCATGGTGGCACTGCTCGACGATGGTGTCCACCATGTGGGGATGCTGATGGAACGCACATACGGACGGCCCTTTCTCTCGATGGCGGGCGGCGGCGCGGCCGGGGCCATGGGCGCGGGTATGGCCGCTTTCTTCGACGCGGCACTTCGTCCCGGTATCGAGGTCGTGCTGGAGACCGTGCGGGCTGACCGGCTGCTTGCGGGAGCGGATCTGGTCATCACCGGCGAAGGACGGCTGGACGCCCAGAGTCTCTCCGGTAAGGTGGTGGATGGCGTGGCCCGGTTGGCTGCCGGGCAGGGAGTGCCGGTTGTCGTCCTCGCCGGTGGAATCGCCCTTTCCGCCGCTGAAATCCGGGAGGCCGGTATTGCGGCGGCCTTCAGCATCAACCGTCTGCCGGAGGATTTTGCGGTCAGCTGCGGGAAAAGCACAGAAAATCTCGCAGAGACGGCCGCCGCCCTGTTCGGCCTGCTGGCGGTCGGGGAACAATCGAACGAGAGAAAGGATGAGGACAAATGACAACGGATGTCATCACGCGCGAAACACTGGCCTCCTTCGCCTATACCAACGAGACGCTTTGCGACGGGCCGATCCGCGGCATGCTGCTGGAATTTCATGGGCTGAGCGGCGGAAACGAGATGATAAAAGCACCCGGCGACTTCGCCCACGCGTGCGCGGCGGAGGGGATTTTGTATGTATTTCCCTACTATGGTCCCTGGAGCTGGATGAATGATGTGGCGGTTCGGATGGTGGACGCCGTCGTGGAGGCGCTGTTCGATCGCCATACGCTGCCGCCGGATACGCCGGTTGTCACCAGCGGCGGCAGTATGGGCGGGCTCAGCGCGCTTATCTATACGCGATACGCCCGCCGCCGTCCCGTCGCCTGCGCCGCCAATTGTCCGGTCTGTGACCTGCCCTATCACTATATCGAGCGGGAGGATCTGCCCCGCACGCTTTACCAGGCATTCGGACATTATCCGGGCACGCTGGAGGAGGCGATGGAGACTGCATCGCCGCTTCACCAGGCCGCACAACTGCCGGACATCCCCTATCTGATTCTCCACTGTACCGCCGATCAGGCAGTTTCCAAGGCCCGCCATTCCGACCGACTGGTGGAGGCTATGCGCCGGGCAGGGCGCACCGTCACCTATGTTGCGGTTCCTGATCGCGGCCACTGTGATCTCTCGCCGGGAGCAGCGGCGCAATACCGGCAATTCCTGTTTTCAGCGGCAAAGCGGAGGTAAGCGGGAAGCCGGTTCTGTGGATAACGACGGCAAGGCGACGGCACCGGCCTGCTGGCGGTGCGTCCCAGGCGGTAGGGCTACCTTAGAGAATCGGGCGCAGCTCCTCCTGCGGCGCCTTGGCCCGCTGCCTGGGCAGCGCAGTCGCGAGCCACAGCAGCAGAAGCTCGCCGGCCAGTGAGAGCCAGAAGCCGTAGAGGACGGAAAGCCGTACCTCGACGGTTTGCAGATTGAAAAGCTGGACGATGTCCACTGACGACAGCGCATGTGAGACGCTGCTGACCGACAGATACAGCAAAATCGGAATCGCCAGTTGGAGGAGTATGAGCAGCACGGCGCATCGGCGTAGTCGCTTGTCCGGCCGGTTGCGCAGCGAATCCACGGCGGTCAGCACCAGCAGGACAGCGCCGCCGATCAGCCCGATCCCGGTCGCCGCCAGTGGCCAGAGCGTGCGCGACAGCAGCCCTTCCTGTGATAGCGACATGCTGTCCAGCAGCCCCTCTGTCACGAGCAGCGGCTGTGCCGCCTCGTCCGGGACTCCTCCTACGGCCCGCGCCAGCTGCAGAACAACCCCGACGCCATATTCTCCGGTTTTCATCTCGCCGTCACAGTTCGTTGTTAACCGATAATGCGGCAGGAATGCCGCTATCAGCAGCAGAACCGCCAGCAGAAAGCCAAGCAGATGGCCTTTTTCCAAAAATACGCGTTTCAACTGTCCATCCTCCTGTCAAATTACTGATTCCATTATACGCAAAAACCGGCGTGTGCACAAGCGTCGTTCTGCTGGGGACAGAGAATGTGGAGAATCTGGACGGATTTTCCCGATAAACCGGCGCGAAATTCATCGGTTTGAAGGGTTGATTGTTCCGGACACTCTGTGTTATGATAAAGAATAAGAATTTTCTGTGATAATAAAAGGAGGAAGAGGCATGGTAAATGTCAACGCAGGCGAGAAGTTCCTGAAAGAGGGGCTGACCTTTGACGACGTGCTGCTGATCCCGGCGAAATCCGATGTGCTCCCGAAGGATATCTCGGTGGCGACCCGGCTGACCAGCCGCATCACCCTCAACACGCCGTTGATGACCGCCGCCATGGATACGGTGACCGAGGCGCGCATGGCGATCGCGATCGCCCGGGAGGGTGGTATCGGCGTGATCCACAAGAATATGTCGATCGAGGCGCAGATGGATCAGGTTGACCGTGTCAAGCGTTCGGAGAACGGCGTTATCGTGAATCCGTTTTTCCTCTCTCCCGATCATCTGGTGTCCGATGCCAACGAGCTGATGGGCAAATATAAAATCTCCGGCGTACCGGTCTGCCGCGACGGCAAGCTGGTCGGCATTCTTACCAATCGCGACATGCGCTTCCTGACAGATTTCTCCCAGCGGATCGAGGAGGTCATGACCTGTGAAAACCTCGTGACCGCCCCGGTTGGCACCACGCTGGAGCAGGCGCAGGAGATTCTGCGCCGCCATCGCATTGAGAAGCTCCCGATTGTAGATGAACAGGGTTATCTCAAAGGCCTCATCACCATCAAGGACATTGAAAAGGCGGTCAAATATCCGCTTTCCGCACGCGACAAGGACGGCCGTCTGCTCTGTGCCGCTGCCATCGGCGCGACAGCGGATGTGCTGGAGCGCGCGTCGGCGTTGGTGGAGGCGCAGGTCGATGCGCTGGTGCTCGATTCCGCGCATGGCCACAGCCAGAATATCCTGAACGCCGTCTCCAAGGTCAAGGCCGCTTTCCCGGAGGTCTCGCTGATCGCGGGCAATATCGCCACTGCCGAAGCCGCCGAGGCGCTGATCGCGGCGGGCGCGGATGCGATCAAGGTCGGTATCGGCCCGGGTTCGATCTGCACCACCCGTGTGGTCGCCGGTATCGGTGTGCCGCAAATTACAGCGGTTTATGACGCGGCGTGTGCCGCTGCCAAGCACGGCATTCCGGTCATTGCGGACGGCGGTGTCAAATATTCCGGT
>USLV01000005.1 GCA_900555705.1 uncultured Oscillospiraceae bacterium
ATCGACAGGATGTGCCCGCCGACCGTGACCCCGCGCCGCCGCAGGATCTGACGGCAGACAGCACCGGCAAACACCAGCGGTGCGGTCAGCCGGCCGCTGAAATGACCGCCGCCCCGGACATCGTTATGCCCGCGATAACGCACATGGCCGGTATAATCCGCATGGCCGGGCCGGGGACAGAGACGAACGTTGCCGTAGTCTCCCGAACGCTGGTTGGTATTCTCGATCACCATGGCGAGCGGCGCACCGGTCGTTTTTCCCTCCAGCAATCCGGAGAGAATCCGCGGTGTATCGCTCTCCCGGCGCGCAGTCGCGGTCTTGTCCCGCCCAGGCGCGCGACGTGCCATCTGGATCAGGATCGCCTCCATATCCAGCGCCTCGCCCGCAGGCAGCCCCTCCAGCACACAGCCGATGGCCTCCCCATGGCTTTCGCCGAAAATCGACCCCCGTACCGTCTTACCGATACTCGACGCCATCCGTCACCCCTCCAATCCGCGCATAGTCCTCAAAGAAAGCGGGCCAGCTCTTGGCGACCGCTTCCGCATCCGCAATCTCAATCGGCCCGTCGCTGAACAGCGCCGCCACCGCCATGCTCATGACAATGCGGTGGTCGTTGAAGCCGGGAACACTACCACCCCGAAGTCGTCTGCCGCCGCGAATCCGCAGCTCCTCCGGCAGCTCCTCCACCTCCGCACCAAGCAGGCGCAGACAATGCGTCACCGCCGCCAGCCGGTCGCTTTCCTTCAGCCGCAGCCGACCCGCATTGAAAATCCGTGTCTCCCCCTCTGCCGCCGCTGCCGTCACCGCCAGCACCGGCACAAGATCCGGAATCTGCGACGCGTCGATTTCGGTACCGTGCAGCGGCGCCTTCCGGCAGACGATCGCGCCGTCCGCCCGCAATGTTACCGCCGCCCCAAACCGGCGGAACAGCTCCAGCGCTTCCCGATCTCCCTGCGCAGACGCCGGGTTCAGCCCGGTTAAAGTCACCTCGCCGCCGAGCGCCCCGGCCGCGAGCAGGAACGCCGCCTGGGACCAGTCGCTCTCGACCCGATAGTCGCGGCGCCGGTAGCGCTGTCCTCCCGGAATATGCCAGCCCGTCGCCGTCCGATCGACACGGATGCCCGCCTCTCCCAGCGTCCGCAGGGTCATCTCCACATAGCCCGCCGATTCCAGCGGGCTGGTCAGCCGAATGTCGCTGTCCGCCGCGCAAAGCGGCAATGCGAACAGCAAACCGGTGACAAACTGGCTGGAGACGTCGCCCGGCAGCTCATACAGCCCGCCCTCCAGCCGTCCCTCCAGTCGCAACGGCAGACCGTCCGCCGTCTCCAGCGACACGCCGTGTCGCGGCAGGCAGTCCGCATACACCCCGAGCGGCCGCTCCGGAAGCCTCCCCTCGCCGGTGAACACCGCCGGAATCCCCAACGCGGCAAAAATGGGAATACAGAACCGCAGCGTCGAGCCGCTCTCCCGGCAGTTCACAACCGGCTCTGCCGGAAGCGTTTGCAGCGGCCGCTCCACAATTGTCGCCGTCTCCCCTTCCAGTCGGTATTCCAGTCCGAGCGCCCCCAATACGCCGAGCGTCGCCTGCATGTCGGCCGAGGGCAGAATGCCCTCTACCCGACCGCCGCCCGCCAATGCGGCAGCAATCAGTGTCCGATGGGCCGCCGATTTTGAAGGCGGCGGCGTGAGTTCGCCCCGGATAGGGGCGGGATTGACACGTCGTATCATGAATAACTCCTTTCGGATGCGTTACAGACCAAAGAACGCAGGCAGCGCGGCCATCTCGACCGGATGGACATAGCTCTCGCCGACCCGCCGCAGCAACACCAGGTCGATCCCTGTTCCACTGCGCTTTTTATCCATACCGACCTCAGCCAGATACGCCTCCATCGGCGCGGTATCCTCCGACGGCAAACCATAGTCCCGGAGTACATGCGCGATCCGCTCCGCCGTTCCTGCTTCCGTCAGGCCACTGCGCTCGGCCGCCCGACAAATCTCGACCATGCCGACCGCGACGGCGCTGCCGTGGGACAGCGTCTCATAGTGATAGTACTTCTCCAGCGCATGGGCGAGGGTATGACCGAAGTTGAGCAGCTTCCGCTCCCCCGATTCCCGCTCGTCATTCTCCACAACCTGCCGCTTGATATCGATACAGCGGACGATCACCTCCTCGCAGCCGTCCCCCACCATCGCATCGCCGGCCGCCAGCCGGTCGAACAGTGCCGCGTCCCGGATGCAGGCCGCCTTGATCACCTCGCCCATCCCGTCCGCAAAGACAGTGGCGGGCAGGCTGGAAAGCGCATCCACATCCGCGATCACCCGGATCGGTTGCCAGAAGGCCCCGACGAGATTTTTTCCCTCGGCGATATCGACGCCGGTCTTGCCGCCGACCGAGGAATCCACCTGTGCCAGCAGCGAGGTCGGCAGCTGAACAAACGCCATGCCGCGCAGATAGGTCGCGGCGGCGAATCCGGTCATGTCGCCGGTGACCCCGCCGCCGAGCGCGGCGAGCAGGTCTCCGCGTGTAAAGCCGCCTGCCGCCAGACGGCCGTAGATCGCCGCAACCGTCTCCAGCCGCTTGCTCTGCTCCCCGGCCGGGAAGGTAAACAGCGAGGCCTCATAGCCCGCCGCCGCAAAGCTCGTCAACACCGTTTCGGCATAGAGCGGCGCAACGTTTGAATCCGACACCACCAATACCCGCCGACTGCGGTTGACGGCGCGGGTGAGCTCGCCCGCCCGGGCGAGCAACCCGCGTCCCACCAGGATATCGTAGGTGCCGGAGGCGTGAACAGTCAAAGTCTGCATGGCGATAAACTCCTCTCTTTCCTCATCAGCCGAGATCCGTCTCCTTGATCTCCCGGGATTCCCGCAGAAGCGCGCGCAAGCGCGCCTCATCACCTGTCGCGATCGCTTCACGGCAAGCCCGGAGGTTGTCGATCAGCAGATCAATCTCCTCGCAAAGCGGTCCGTTGTTCATCAAAAACAGCTCGGTCCATAGCCGCTCGTCCACGGCCGCGACGCGCGACACATCCCGGTAGCTCCCGGCGGAATAGCCGCGATGGGTCTTACAGCGCGGGGAGCGGACATAGGCACCGGCCAGCACATGCGGCAGCTGGCTGGTGAAGGCGATCATGCGGTCGTGATAATCCGGCGTTGTGACGGTCGGCCGGACACAGCCGAGCTGCTCCGCCAGCCCGGCCATCCGCTCCACCACCCACTCCGGCGTTGCCTCGGTCGGCGTCAGGACATAGCTTGCACGTCGAAACAGGGTGTCGTCCGCGTTGTCGAGGCCGCTGCGCTCCTTGCCCGCCATCGGATGGCCGCCGAGGAACCATACCCGATGCGGCGCACAGATCGCCTCACACTCGCCGACAATCGCAGCCTTGACGCCGCAGACATCGGTGACAATCGTATCGGGGCGCAGCACCGCCGCATGCGCCCGCAGAAATTCCACGGTCGCGCGCGGTGGCAGCGCCAGCACCAGCACATCCGCCCAACCGAGCTCGGGCAGCGGGCAGACACTTTCGATCGCGCCGCGGCGCAGCGCCTCCTCCAGCGTCTCCTGTCGTCTCGCCCAGCCACGTACCGTGTGTGCTGTATGCCGGTTCCAGGTCAACGCCATCGATCCACCGATCAGCCCGAGCCCCGCCACCACAATGTTCAGGGAGTCCATCCGTCACCGCCGCCTTTCCTTCCGTCGTTCTCTCAGTCGCGCTCCGCCACCGTCTTGCCGAATACCGGCGCGACCTCCTTGATGCGGGCAGCGGTCTTTTCAAACTGCGCCGGGGTCAGCGACTGAGCGCCGTCCGACAGGGCGTGCGGCGGGTCGTTGTGCACCTCGATGATGAGGCCGTCCGCACCGGCCGCCAGCGCCGCGAGCGCCAGCGGCTCGACCAGCGCGCTGATGCCGGCTGCATGGGACGGGTCGACCACGACCGGCAGATGCGACAGGCTCTTCAGCAGCGGAATCGCAGAGATATCCAGCGTGTTGCGGGTCATGGTCTCGAAGGTGCGGATACCGCGCTCGCAGAGAATGACCTTCTCGTTGCCCGCCGCCATGATATATTCCGCGCTCATCAGCAGCTCCTCGATCGTGTTGGCGAGGCCGCGCTTGAGCAGGATCGGCTTATCCACCTTGCCGAGTTCCTTGAGCAGCTCAAAATTCTGCATGTTACGCGCGCCGACCTGGATAATGTCCACATCCTCAAACAACACGAGATGGCTCGCGGACATGATCTCGGTCACAATCGGCAGACCGGTTGCGCGGCGGGCGTGCCGCAGCAGCTCGAGGCCCTCGGCCCGCAATCCCTGAAACGCATAGGGCGAGGTGCGGGGCTTGAAAGCGCCGCCGCGCAGGAACGCCGCACCGCTCGCCTTGACACTCTCGGCAATACCGACGATCTGCTCCTCACTCTCGACCGAGCAGGGGCCCGCGATCAGGCCAAGCTTGCCGCCGCCGATAACCGAGCCGCCGCCGAGGTCCATGACGGTATCCGCCGGATGGAACTTCCGGTTGCCCTTCTTATACGGTTCCTGCACGCGCTTGACGCTCTGGACAATGTCCTGCGCCGCGATGGCCTCGATATCCACAGCGGCGGTGTCGCCGAGCAGACCAAGCACCGTTGAATGCTCGCCGTACCAGGCGTTGACCTTGACGTTGTTACGGGCGGCCAGCTGTTCGGAGAATGTCTCCACCTGTTGCGGGGTGACGCCGGATTTGAGGACGATAATCATAGCAAGTTCTTCCTTCCTGTTTTCGGATATATATGCAAAAAAGACGGGGCCCGTTCCTGAGCTCCGTCTTATACTGCCTGCGATCAATAGGGGATGCCGGCGGGTCTCATTTCACGGTTTTCGATTGTGCGGCAAAGCAAAAATAGCCCTGGCCGAAAAAGCCAAAGCCCACAAAGCCGCTAAATCGATTGTCCCGTCGGTTGCTCACAGTAGATGCTGCCCCTTTTGTTCGAAATCCTGCCTTTTATCATAATGCGTCGGGCGGGATTTGTCAACCTTTTTTTGCAAACCCCGCCCGACGCCTCAGGAGCCGACAGATGTAGTCTCCTCCGTTTTCTCACGAAGCCGTCCGTCCTGCATGTGCAGAATCCGCGGGCAGGCTCCGGCCACAACCGGATCGTGGGTGACAATCAGGATTGTCTGTCCCGCCTCGCGGAGCTGTGCAAACAGGCGCATGATCCCGGCAGAGGTCTCGGAGTCCAGCGCCCCTGTCGGCTCATCTGCCAGCAGAACGGCCGGTTGGTTGACTATGGCCCGGGCGATGGCGACACGCTGCTTCTGGCCGCCCGATATCTCCCGGACATCGGCATTTTTCAGCTCCGAAATGCCGACCGCCTCCAGCGCCGTCTCCGCCCGCTTGCGGCGCTCCCTGTTTCGTCGGATGTCGGAGAAAAACAGCGGCGTCATGACGTTCTGTATGACCGAATACTCCTCGATCAGCGCGAAATCCTGCAATACGATTCCCACCTCTTTGTTGCGGATACGGCTGTAGGCCCGGTCGTCAAGCCCGACGACCGATCGGCCGTTCAGCCGATAGTCTCCCGCGTCAAAGCGATCGATGCAGGCCAGCACGTGCAACAGCGTCGACTTGCCCGCTCCGGAAGCGCCCGTAACGGCGACCAGCTCTCCGGCCTCGACGGAAAACGACACCTCCCGCAGCGCCTCCACTGCGTTCGGCCGTCCGGATCTGTAGGTCTTCGAGACCCCCTTCAGTTCGATCATCCCATCGTCCTCCCTTTGGACAGCGTTGTGAGCGGATGCTCCCTGCGAATCAGCAGAGACGGCAGCACCATGGTTGCCAGAGCGACCAGCGTCACCACCAAGGCTGTAGCCAGCAGATTCAGCCAGCTGACGATCATCCCGTCGAACAGAAGGCCGACCTCGATCGCCCCCCAAATGATCGGCGCCAGCAGCAGTGCCGTGCCCAGCAGGAGCAGCAGGGCATAGCCAAGCCCGATGCCGCGAAGCTGACGGCGCGACATGCCGCAGACCGTGAACACCGCGAAGGTGCGCAGCCGCTGCAGCGTATGCAGCATCGTCAATCCCGCCAGCGAGGTCATCCCGACCAGAAAAATCGCGAGCGCCATCGGCAGAATCCCCTTCATCAGCTTACCGAGCTCTTCCGCCGAATCCGCCCGTGCGGCGTCCATCGAACACATCCACGCCGCGTCCTCAAAGGCCTCAATCACCGCCGGGTCGGGTTCCTCCTCAAAAAAGACGAGCGCGTTGGCGCGGTAACTCTGGGGAAAGTCGCCGGGCAGATCGGATTTCCGCAACAGGATCACTGGTACAATCGTGTCTCCCACACGATTGCACAATATGTCGAGGGATCCGGTGTTGGATGCGCCGTCAAAGGAAAAATACACCTGCTTTTCCCCCAGTCGCCCGACCACCTCGAGCTCCACCGGTTGCCCACCATACGTAACCGCGATCCGATCACCGCGCCGGTACGGCGCCGACGCGACACAGGGGATTCGCCCGTCGGGCAGCGTCCGTTCCAGCCCCAGATCCAGTCCCGCCGCTGTCCGATCGCCGTAGAAGACGGCCCGACAGCCGGTCTCTCCGAGATTCGCCCAGAGGGCGGTCGACACAGATTCAAAGGTCAGCTCCTCGCCATAGCGGTCGGGAATCTCCCGAACGCTGCCGTCATCCACCGGCATATACAACCACGTCCGCTCCCCGTCGAAACGGCGGAACAGCCGTTCCATCTGGTGCGCATCGTTGTACTGAAAGACCAGCAAATTGGTCAGCAGCAGGGTCGCCGCAATCTGCAGCATAATCAACAGCTGGAGCCACCATTTTTTGAAAAACAGCGAGCAGCCCAGCCGAAACATCGTCGGATTCATAGCCTCCTCCGCATTTCCGCAGGCGTCTTCGGGAGAAATCGCAGGGCCTGGAGCAGCAGAAAGGCCAGCGCCGTCCCCATATTCACGAAGAAAAGCCCGCCGTAATCGCGCGGCAGCAGCAGCTCCGCATAAACCGTGTCCACCCGGGACAGCAGCAGGAACAGCAGCTTCAAAAGTCCCACCGCGAGGAGAAAAAACAGGGTGGTCAGCGCCGCCGCCTCTCCCGCCAGCAGCGCAAACAGTCGGCCCCGCCCGCAGCCAAGCAGGGCATAAACCCCGAACTGTCCCCGACGGCTCTCGAGATAGCTGAGATAGAGATAGGAAAGGTTCAGCATGCCGAGGGCGAGAACGGCCAGAATCAGCAGCATCTCCGTTGTGGGCTCCCCCGTCGGCGGCGCCTCCGGCAGCTCCCAGTCCGCCGTGCCGAATGTATCGGCGAGAAAGGCGACGAACGCCGACTGCCGGTCGCCGGTCAGCTCGGTGGCGGACACCACCATCACGCCGAGCAGGCCGTCGTATGACGGCAGCGCCGCAAACGGCACCTCGATGCCGTTCCAGTCGGCTCCGGCGCCCAAAATCCGGAATGTCCGGCCGTTGATGTCATAGGTATCTCCCATATGGAGCTTTCGCTCCTCCAGCAGACTGTTCGGCAGGACCACATGTGTCTCGGTATCCTCCCGGCCCGGCCGTTCAAAATATTGTCCCAGCAACACCTTATAGGTCGTGGGCGGAGCACCGATATAATTCGCATAGACTATATCCCTGTCATTTTGCAAAACTACAGCCACGCGGCAGACCTCCGCATGCGCCGCCGTCGCCGCCAGCTTTGTTTCCAGCTCCCGCGCGTCCGCCAACGGCGCGAGATAGCTGCGGCGGCTCTCCGAAGAATAATCACGCTCCGCCTGTATACCGCGATAGAAATTCCAGGTAAAGCAGATCCCCATGATGGTTGCGACCGAAACGCCCGCCATCAGCAGGAAAAACAGCCGACGCCGGCGCAGCAGCGCCAGCAGGTTGAGCCACAGCAGCAAGGACATCGCCTCCTTGTGTCGGAATATAGAGGTCGAGGGAAAGCCGTTTTCCAATCTGAAACATTACCCTCGGTGAACAAGAGGAAACGCGGTTTTTCGGAGGGGAACAGACGCCCGACTGCGTTCTCCTCCTTGCCTGGCGGGAGCCAGGCGGCCTCGTCGGCCTTGTCGGCCGTCCGTTTTCCTCTCGAAAAACTCCATCGGACCTGCCCGGCGTGATGGAACGGTCGCAGACAAGGCCGCAGTACGATGGTGGGCTTGACGCCCATCGAGTGCGAGAACACTGTCTGCGGCGATTGCAGCCGCCGGCAGGCGCATTTTCCTTTGTCCACCGAGGGTGCTATTTGTAGATTATCGCGTTTCGCATGATTTTTCAATATATTCTTTAAATTTCTATGAATCGTCAAAATGCCATTATTTTATCTGTGTATATTTACCGAGTCGCATGCAAAAAACGCCCTGCGAACCGAGCGGTTCGCAGGGCGTTTGGCGCAATATTATTTTGAATCAGTCTTCCCGTCTCGGGCGGCGGTCACGGCCGCCGTCGCGACGGAAGCCACCCTCACGACGGGGCGGGCGGGGGCTGTCGGAGACGGTGTTCTCCGGCGTCAGGCCCTCGACCTCAATCAGCGCATCGCGGCGGGAGAGGTTGAGGCGGCCCTGCTCGTCGATCTCGGTCACCTTGACCAGCACCTGGTCGCCGACGTTGACAACGTCCTCGACCTTCTCGACGCGCTTGACATCCAGACGGCTGATATGCACGAGCCCTTCCTTGCCGGGGGCGATCTCGACAAACGCACCGAAGGTCATCAGACGGGTGACGCGTCCCTTATAGATCGCGCCGATCTCCGGGTCCTTCGCAATCGTCTCAACCACCATCAGCGCGCGCTTCGCGTCATCGCTGTTCAGCGCGGAGATGAAAATCGTGCCGTCCTCTTCGATGTCGATCTTGCAGTTGCACTCGGCCTGAATCTTCTGGATAACCGAGCCGCCCTTGCCGATGACCTCGCGGATTTTATCCACATCGATCTTGGTGGTCAGCATCTTGGGCGCATATTTCGACAGCTCCGGACGCACCTCGGGGATGGCCTTGAGCATGATCTCATCGAGAATGTAGAGACGGGCCTTGCCGGTCTTTTCCAGCGCCTCCTTGATGATGGCGGGGGTGAGGCCGTGCACCTTCAGATCCATCTGGATTGCGGTGATGCCCTTATGGGTGCCGCCGACCTTGAAGTCCATGTCACCGAAGAAGTCCTCGAGACCTTGGATATCCACCATCGTCATAAAGCGGTCGCCCTCGGTCACGAGGCCACAGGAGATACCCGCAACCGGTGCCTTAATCGGCACACCGGCATCCATCAGCGCGAGGGTCGAACCGCAGATCGACGCCTGGGAGGTGGAACCGTTGGAGGAGAGCACCTCGCTCACCAACCGCATCGTATAGGGGAAGTCCTCGACAGACGGCAGCACCGGCACAAGCGCCCGCTCCGCGAGCGCTCCATGGCCGATCTCCCGACGGCCGGGGCCGCGGGAGGGCTTGGTCTCGCCGACCGAATAGGACGGGAAATTGTAGTGATGCATATAGCGCTTCTCGGTCTCATCGTCGATGCCGTCCAGCAGCTGGGCGTCGCCGGAGGAGCCGAGGGTGACGGTCGTCAGCACCTGCGTCTGGCCGCGGGTGAACATACCCGAGCCATGGGTGCGGGGCAGCAGGCCGACCTCGGCGGCCAGCGGGCGGATCTCATCGATGCCGCGGCCGTCCACACGCTTGCCGTCATCCAGCAGCCAGCGGCGGACAACATATTTCTGCAGCTTATACAGGCACTCCTCGAGCTTCATCTCCTGCTCGGGATACTGCTCATCAAAACGGGCGTGCACCTCTTCATAGACCGGCTTCAGCCGCTCATCGCGGATGCGCTTGTCGTCGGTATCGAGTGCCGCGCGCACCTTCTCGATCGCAAACTCCTTGACCGCCTCATACATCTCCGGATCGGGATCGTTGGAGGTGAAGGCAAATTTCGGCTTGCCGATCTCGTCGGCAATGCCCTGAATAAAGCGGACGATCTCCTGGTTGGCCTCGTGACCGGCCATGATACCGCCAAACATGGTGTCGTTATCAATTTCATTCGCACCGGCCTCAATCATCGCGACGAGATCAGCCGTCGAGGCGACGGTGACATGCATCTCGGAGCGCGCTTCCTGCTCGGCGGTCGGGTTGATGACATATTCGCCGTCGACAAGGCCGACGACAACGCCGGAGATCGGGCCGTCCCACGGGATGTCCGAGATGGAGATCGCGATGGAGGCGCCGATCATGGCGGTGGTCTCCGGCGGGCAGTCGGGATCGACCGACATCACGGTGCAGACGATCGAGACGTCGTTGCGCATATCCTTCGGGAACAGCGGACGGATCGGACGGTCGATCACGCGCGAAGTCAGGATCGCCTTCTCGCTCGGACGGCCCTCGCGGCGCTGGAAGGAGCCGGGGATTTTGCCGACGGAATAGAGCTTCTCCTCATAGTCCACCGACAGCGGGAAAAAGTCGACGCCGTCGCGCGGCTTCGCGGACGCGGTCACATTGCAGAGCACAACCGTCTCGCCATAGCGCACGAGGCAGGAGCCGCTCGAGAGCTGGGCCATTTTGCCGGTCTCGACCACGAGCGGTCGACCGGCCAGCGTCGTTTCAAACACACGGTAATTTTCAAACATTCTGTCATTCCTCCGATTACAGTGATGGTGGTTTCGCGTCGTCGGAGCGCCCGGCAGGCGTTTAGCAATAAAACCAACCGAACCGTTCCGCACAGGCGTTTGCACGCGGTTCGTCTCGTTTCACTGCTAAAAGCACCTTCCGGCCACGGCGGCGCAGCTTCGGAAAAGAGCGGGGAAATTGCAGGCTGAGGCAGACGGCTGTCCGCCGTCTGCCTCAGATTGCGACTTACTTCCGGATGCCGAGCTTCTCGATAATCGCACGATAGCGCTCGATGTCCTTCTTCTGCAGGTAGTTGAGCAGGTTGCGGCGATGGCCGACCATCTTCAACAGACCGCGGCGGGAGTGGTGGTCCTTCTTGTGCACCTTCAGGTGCTCGGTCAGATCGCCGATTCTCTTGGTCAGAACCGCAATCTGTACCTCAGGCGAACCGGTGTCACCCTCGTGGGTGGCATACTCCTTCATAATCGCGGTTTTCTCCTCAGGCAGCATCATAACTTTTCACCTCTTTTTCAAATTTCCGCCGAACCCAGCGCAGGGAACCGATGCTTCCCCAAAAGGGGCATACTCCGCTGTCCGGGTAAGGGGATGGCATGTCACAAAACATGCAGGGTTAGTATACCACGGGCGCGACGCTTTGTAAAGAGCGATTTTCCGGATTTTACCGGTTTTCTCCGGCTTTTTCCGGCAACATCGCAAGCAGCTCGCGCAAGGAGCGGATTTCCTGCGCTCCAGCCGGGTGGATATCCCGGCCGAACGCATTGATATAGATCGGCCGCATGCCCGCCGCCCGCGCGCCATCGATATCGTTGACCGGATGATCCCCTACATAGACGCAGCGCCCACAGGCGACGCCGAGGCGCGCGGCCGTCCGTCGGAACAGCTCCGGTTCCGGCTTGTGCACCCGTTCATCTCCGGACACCACGGCGATGTCGAGCAACGGCCGCAGGCCGCTGATATCCAGCTTGCGGTTCTGCTGCACAGCGGGGCCGTTTGTGATGACCCCGAGCCGGTAGCCGCGCGCCCGCAACGCCCGCAGCACCTCCTCCGCCTCGGGGAACAGAGCGGTATAGTCGGGAAAACGCAGTTGGAACTCCCGGATGATCTCCGCTACCGGCGGCGCTTCCCGCCAGTCCCAGCGCGCCACCAGTCCGGAGAAATAATCCTCATAGCGGACATAGCCGCCGTTGTTGAGACGGAGCATCTCCTCCGTCCGAGCCTGTTTTGCCTCTTGGGAAAGAGAGGGGAAATATTTTTCGAGGAACCAGGCACAGAACCGCCGGAAAGCGGCCGCCCTGTCCTGCAACGTATCGTCGAAGTCGAAGAGAACGGCTTGTACCGTCTCGCCCTCTTCCCCCATCACCGCCGTCCGTGCCGCTTCTCCATCCGCGAGAATCTGTCGGCGCAGCGTCTCCACCGATGGGAATCGGGTCTCCGGCCGCAGAAACACCACCGGCATCACCGGTACCTGCCGGCCATAGAGGTCACCGCTGAAGGGGGGGATCCAGGTCTCCGCCAATGGCGCGGTCTCCCCGACCGTCGGATGCACACCGATGTTGGTGACACCGTAGGTAACCCGGCCGTCGATCAGCACCGCCGAGGCATAGACCCCGAAGCGAGGCCGGATGAGCTCCGGCGATAGCGGTTGGTTGATGGTCGGCGTGCCGAGCGTCCGCCCAAGATGCTGACCGTCCACCACTGTCGCATCAATCGTAAAAGAACGTCCCAGCAGCCGTCCCGCCGCCTGCATCTCCCCTTGCTCAATCAGCACACGGATACGGCTCGAGCTGACCGGTTCCCCGTCCGCCATCACCGGCTCGACCGCCATCAGCCGAATGCCATATTGCTCGCAGAGCTGCCGGAGCAGCGCGACATCCCCTGCGCCATCCCGTCCAAACCGGAAATTATACCCACAGCAGACGACTGTCGCGCCGAGCGATTTCCAAAGCACCCGCCGCACAAATTCCTCCGGGGACAGCTCCCGCAGCGCAGAAAAATCCGCGGCAAACAGTTCCTCCACCCCGAGCGCCGCCAACGCCGTCTCCCGCGCCTCATCGGTCATCAACTTTCCGGCCGCCGTCTTTTGCGGTAGCTCCGCGAAGGTGAAAACCGCCGGTGTCGCGTCCGCCACCCCGACGGCGCGGGAAATCACCGCGCGATGCCCAATATGGACGCCGTCGAAAAAGCCCAGCGCAACAGCACGCGGGCGGACAGGAATCGGTTCTATTGTCGGATAGGCATAGGTCTGCATGGTTGCCTCCAAATACAGGGGTATATTTTCGCTCTGTATATTTTATATGGAAATATACGATTTATTCGTCAAAACAGCTTGAGAACCCGCAGTTCTCCCTCGCGCGGCTCGCCAAGTCCAAGAAAAGCGCCGTCGGCACCGTAGACCCGCACACGGTCGGTCACCGGCTGACACAGACGTTCGAGAGACAGCGCACCGCCGTTTTGAAACCGGATCGCCTGTTTTTCCGTCACCCGCACCGTCGGGAAAACCGCGAATGCGGTCTCGACCGGCCGCAGGCGATCGACAAGCGTGCCCGCCTCCGCCAGTTCGCGCGCCTCCGCCAGCGTGATACAGTCCGTCTCGGTAAAACCCGCAGCCATCGTCCGTCGCAGTCCAGTCATCACCGCGCCGCAGCCCAACACCCGGCCGAGGTCGTCACAGAGGGAACGAATATACGTCCCTTTCGAACAGTGGCAGTCCAGCGTCAGCTCTCCCGCTGCCGGGTCATAGTCCAGCAGCTCGAGGGAATGGATCGTGACCGGCCGAGCCTCCCGCTCGATCTCGATCCCCTGCCGCGCCAGCTCATACAGCCGGACGCCGTCTTTTTTCAGCGCCGAGGTCATCGGCGGCACCTGCCGAATCGCCCCGCGAAAGGCCGGGAGCGCCGCCTCGATATCGCTGAGAGCAGGCAGGGAAGCACCGGTCTCTTCCACCGCGCCCCAGACATCCAGCGTATCGCTGACGAATCCAAAGCGCAGCGTGGCATGATATCGCTTGTCGTGCACCGGCAGCAGCTCCAGCGCGCGCGTCGCATGGCCCGCCAAAAGCGGCAAAACGCCGGTCGCCATCGGGTCAAGCGTACCGGCGTGTCCTATTTTTTTGGTGCCCAGCAGGCGGCGAAACACCGCACAGCAGGCGAAGGAGGTCATCTCCGGCGGCTTGTCCAGACAGAGGATGCCGTTCATACGCTCAGCCTCCGATCATGTCCGGCACCGCCGCCGCAATCGCGGTCAACAGCTTCTCGATCACGCCGTCGGCTGTCCCCTCCAGCGCACAGCCCGCGGCGCGGATATGACCGCCGCCGCCCAGCCGTGTACAGATGGCCGCCGCGTCCGCGCGGCTGTCGGTGCGCACACTGATCTTATAGCTGCCGTCCGCCTTCTGCCGCATGGTCACGCCGACCCAGACGCCCTGAATCTGACGCGGGAGCGGCGCCAGCCCCTCCATGTCGTTCTCGCCCGCCTGCGCGGCTGCCGTCATCTCGTTTGTGATGGTCATAATGGCGCAGCGGCCGCCGTAATAAAAACGCATGCTCTCCAGCGCCAGCCGTTCCAGCTCCACCCGTGCCCGCGATTTCATATCGAACATCACGTGGTTGATCATCTCATATCGGATGCCGATCTCCATCAGCTCAGCCGCTACCCGGTGAGCGGCTGCCGAGGTGTTGGCGTATTTGAAGCAGCCGGTATCAGTCGCGATGCCGGTATAGATACACTCGGCAATGGCGGGCGTGACCGTTACGCCGAGCGCGCGGATCACGTCATAGATCATCATCGCCGTCGCCGCGCAGTCCGCATCCAGCATCAGATGCTCGGCATAGCGCGCATGGGTGCCGTGGTGGTCAATGCAGAGCTGTACCCGCTCCGCCAGCGGCCGCAGCGAACCGAGCAGCTGCGGATCCGCCACATCCACGGCACAGATATAGCCCGGCTCGAAGGTCTGCTCCGGCATGTCGGTCATATATGCATATTTTTCCGGAATCGGGTCCGCACAGACGACCTGTGCCTGCTTGCCGAGTGCGCGAAGCGCCCGGCAGAGCGCATAGGCCGAGCCCAGTGTATCGCCGTCCGGATACTGGTGGGTCAGGATGAGGATCCTGTCCGCCTCCCGCAGCAGCGCCGCCGATTCGGCGGCTGTTACCTCGTGTCGCATGTTATCCAACCTTTCCGCCCGTTCAGTCCTCGCCGCGCGCTTCCCGCTCCCGCTCGATCTGCAGCAGCGTCTTCGCGATATCGGCGCTGTGGGCGATGGAATCATCCGCTACAAACCGGAGCTCCGGCACATGGCGGAGTTTCAGCGCCGAGCCGAGGCAGCGGCGCATATAGCCCGCTGCCGAGGTCAGCCCCTTCACCGCCGCCTTCGCCGCATCCAGTCCGTCGGTTGAGCTGACAAATACCCGCGCGCAGGACATGTCGTTTGCCAGCTCCACCCGCACAATGCTGATCAGCCCATTGCCGGGCTGGTCAGCCGTGTCGATGGGGTTGACGCGCGGATCCTTCACCGTGCGCAGAATCGCGGTCAACTCCCGCAGAATGTCCTCGCTGGTTCTGTCCATCCGATAACTCGCCATGTTGTTCTCCTTTGAACCGTCAAGAATTTCGCAGCCGGGACAGCCGTTCTCAGTCGCGGTATTCCTCTATAATATAGGTCTCAAAGATATCGCCTTCCTTGATGTCGGCAAAATGCTCAAGGCCGATGCCGCATTCATAGCCGGCGGCCACCTCGCGCTGGTCATCCTTGAAGCGCTTGAGCGAAACCATCTTGTCGTCGGCGATGATGATGCCGTCCCGCACAACCCGCAGCAGGTCGTTGCGATAGACCTTGCCGTCGAGGATATAGCAGCCGGCGACCGTACCGACATTGGTGATCTTATAGACCTGACGCACCTCGGCGCGGCCATGCAGCACCTCGCGGGTCTTCGGCGCGAGCATACCCTTCATCGCCGACTCGATCTCCTCGATGCAGTCATAGATGATGCGGTACATCCGCATATCCACCTGCGCGTTCTCCGCCGCGACCTGGGCCAGCGGCTCCGGCCGGACATTGAAGCCGACGATAATCGCATTGGAGGCATTCGCCAGCATGACGTCGCTCTCATTCACGGCACCGACCGCGCCATGGATGACGCGCACCCGCACCTCCTCGTTGGAGAGCTTCTCAAGCGACTGCCGAACCGCCTCGACCGAGCCCTGCACATCTGCCTTGACGATGATGGGCAGCTCCTTCATGTCGCCGATCTGCATCTGATCGAACAGGTTGTCGAGCGTGACCTTCTGATACTGGCTGAAAAGCTCCTCCTTGGCAGTCTGACGGCGCTGCTCCACCAGTTCGCGCGCCAGCCGCTCGTCGGTGACGGCATCAAACACATCGCCCGCCGTCGGGACAGAGTCGAGACCCATGATCTCCACCGGGACGGAGGGGCCGGCACTCTCGACGCGGTGGCCGAGATCATCCGTCATGGCGCGAACACGGCCGACCGCCGTTCCCGCCACCAGAATATCGCCGCCTCGCAGCGTGCCGTTCTGCACGAGCACCGTCGCGATCGGACCGCGGCCCTTGTCCAGGCGCGCCTCGATGACGGTACCACGGGCGGCACGATCGGGATTGGCGCGCAGCTCCTTGACCTCGGCGACCAGCAGCACCATCTCGAGCAGCTTCTCCATGCCCATGCCGGTCAGCGCCGACACCGGGACACAGATGACGTCGCCGCCCCACTCCTCCGGCACCAGCTCATATTCGGTGAGCTGCTGCATCACGCGGTCGGGATTTGCCTCCGGCTTATCCATCTTATTGATCGCTACAATGATCGAGACACCCGCCGCCTTCGCGTGGTTGATCGCCTCAACTGTCTGCGGCATGATGCCGTCGTCCGCCGCCACAACCAGGATGGCGATATCCGTCACCTGGGCGCCGCGGGCACGCATCGAGGTAAACGCCGCGTGACCGGGGGTGTCGAGGAAGGTGATCGACTGCCCCTTCACATCCACGCGATAAGCGCCGATATGCTGGGTGATGCCGCCCGCCTCACCGGCGGTGACGCGGGTTTCCCGGATCGCGTCGAGGATCGAGGTCTTGCCGTGATCGACATGGCCCATCACCACCACAACCGGGTCGCGGGGCTGGAGATCCTGATCGGTGTCCTCGTGGTCGTCGATGATGCGCTCCTCAATGGTGACCACAACCTCGCGCTCCACCTTTGCATGCAGCTCACCCGCCACCAGATACGCAGTGTCGAAATCGATCTCCTCATTGACCGACGCCATCACGCCAAGCCCCATCAGCTTTTTGATAACCTCGGCAGAGGTCGCCTTCAGCCGGGAAGCCAGCTCACCGACCGTGATGGTGTCGCCGACCGTGATGGTAATCGGCTTCTTCTGGCGCTCAAGCTGAATACGGCGCAGCCGCTCCGCCTCGGTCTCGCGGCGACCGTGCGGCTTGCGGTACTGCTGCGACTTCTGGTTGATCTTCTGCTTACGCGCCGCGCCGCCGTCACCGCGTACGCGGTTGGAGGTCTGGGCCATCACATCGAATTTCTCGTCGTATTTACCGACGTTGACCTGCGGCGTGCGGGTATCGATGGTGCGGCGTTCCACCGGCTGCTTCTTCTGCGGTGCGGCGCCCCCCTGCCTGGCCTCTCCCGGCTTCGGCTGCTTTTTCGGCTGCCCGGCAGCCGGTGCGGCGGCCGATTTCTTCTCTCCGGCTGGCTTGTTGGCAGCCGCGGCCGCAGCCATCTGCGCCTCGCGCTCCTTCTGCGCCGCTTCGGCGGCAGCGGCCTTCGCCGCCTCCCGCTTCTGATCCGCCGCTGCAAAATAGGCGTCCAGATTCTCAATCTGATGCAGCTGAGTAAAATGGTCGAAGACCAGATTCAGCTCATCTTCCTCCAGTGCGGTCATGCTCTTCTTCGGTGTGTCGACATAGTCGGCCAGAAACGCGATGACCTCCTTACTGGTCACGCCAAAATCCTTGGCAACCTCGCTGACGCGGTATTTGATCATCATATGGCAGATTCCTCCTCTTCATCGCGGCCGCACAGCGCCTTCATTGCGGCGGCAAAGCCCTCATCATCCGTCGAAGCGACGCCCACCGGCCGGGAAAAGCCCAGCGCACGGGCCATCTCCTCCTTGCCGAACGGGGCGCGCCCCGTATTCACCTGTTTCAGCCCGAACAGCAGTTCCTTCTCCGTCTTGGCGGACAGGTCGGCGGCCAGCAGCACAAACGCTGCTTTCCCCGCCGTGAGCTGTTCCCGGACGGCGTCAAACCCGGTGGTCAGACGCCCCGCCCGGCGGGCCATGCCGATCAGGCCGGCCAGCTTATGCTCCATCTTCCTGCAATTCCTCCTCCATGCGGTCATACACCTCGGCGGGAATCTGGCAGGAAAAGGCTCTCTCCAGCCGCCTTGCCTTCCGCGCGGCGCGCAGGCAATCCCCGTTCCGGCAGACATAAGCACCGCGGCCGGGCTTCCGTCCCGTCGTGTCCAGCGAAATTTCGCCCTCCGGGCTTTTCACAACCCGCACCAGCTCTCGCTTTGGCTTCATCTCGCCGCAGCCGGTACATTTCCGCAGCGGCACCCGCTTGATCTGCGCCATCCGGGCACGCCTCCCTTTCTTTATCTATAACAAAAAGCAATCGCCAATTGGTTATGCTTCCGTTTCCCCGCTGTCCTCTTCGGCAGCCTTCTCCGACTCCTCGCCGAAGAACCCGCTCTCCGGCCGGATATCGATCTTCCAGCCGGTCAGCTTGGCTGCAAGGCGGGCGTTCTGACCCTTATTACCGATCGCGAGCGACAGCTGTGCATCCGGCACCGTCACCCGGCAGCTCCGGGCCCCCTCGGGATCCACTTCAACCGACAGCACCTTTGCCGGAGACAGCGCGGCGCTGATAAACGCGACAGGATCCTCACTGTATTCCACAATGTCGATCTTCTCGCCGCCGAGCTCGTCAACGATGCCGCCGACGCGCGCGCCGCGCGGGCCGATGCAGGCGCCGACCGCGTCCACGTTCTCATCGTGCGCCAGGACGGCGAGCTTGGTCCGGGAGCCTGCCTCGCGGGAGACCGCTTTGATCTCGACCGTGCCGCCGAAGATCTCGGGAACCTCCATTTCGAACAGACGCTTAACCAGACCCGGATGGGTGCGCGAAATCAGCATTCGCGGACCGCGGTCACCTTCTTTGACGTCGACGACAAACACCTTGACCCGGTCGCCCTCACGGAAGGTCTCCTCGCCGATCTGTTCGCTCTTCGGCAGAATTGCCTCCGAACGGCCGATCTCAACCGCGACCGCACCGCTCTTCGGATCGACGCGGGACACAACCGCCGTGACCAACTCCTGGTTCCGGCGCTGGAATTCCTGCATCTGCTGGCCCCGCTCCGCTTCACGGATACCCTGCCGGATGACGTGCTTCGCGGTCTGCGCCGCGATGCGGCCGAACTGCTTGGTCTCGAGCGGAATTTCCACCACATCGCCGACACGGGCAGTCTTTTTGTATTTCACCGCCTGCTCGAGCAGCATCTCCTCGTCCGGATCGACGATTTCCTCGACCACCGTCTTGTTGAGCGTTACGGAGAACGCCGCGGTCTCGGGATCCATGATGACCGAGATGTTCTCCTTTCCGCCGTAGTCGCGCTTGACGGCGATGATAATCGCCGCGCGGATCTTTTCGAGCAGGTAATCCCCCGAAATGCCCTTCTCTTTCTCGAGCATCCGGAGCGCTTCAAAAAATTCTACGTTGTCTGCCTTTCCCATGCTGTACCTCCAAGCCGTTTTCCGGCATTAAAATTCCGTTTCCTCTGCGGCGTCTTCGTCAAAGTCCTCCGCGTCGTCGATCACATGCACCAGCGCGATCTCCTTTTGCGGGAAGCTGCGCCGTTCACCGTTCTCCAGTTCAATCGTCACCTCGCCGTCCGACAGTCCGATCAAAAGCCCGGCGAATTCCCGCTCGCCATCCACCGGCCGGATCAGCCCGGCGACATCACCTCGAGGCAATAGGCCTGCGGGATGGGATCCGCCGCATCCAGCAGCGGACTCAGGCGACGGGACAGCGCGGCGCAATCGTCGATGGTCACGCCCTCATCCCGGTCGATGATATAGCGCAGATACCAGGTTGCGCCCTCTTTGACAAAGCGTACATCCCAGAGCGTCAGTCCCAGCTCCGCCGCAACCGGTTCCGCCAGACGCCGACAGACCGTCGCTGTGCCGCCCGATCCTTTTCCCGTTGCCATTTGCGCCCCTCCAGACAAAGACAAAAGAGCGGGTTGCCCCACTCTTTCACCTTCACATTCTATCATACAATGATAGTATACCACGCTCTGCCGGGAAATGCAAGTCTTTTTCATCAAAAATATACCTGTTCGCGTCCCTCGTCATCTTTGCACAAATCGCATGGGGAGAGATTCTGCCTGATGAATCATCATGAAATGAACGGAGTCTATCCAGCAGAACCCGCCACCCAAATATATGTAATATTTATTTTGATGTTTTCTGCAAAGTAACATCCGCGAACAGGACGTCGCATCCCGACCATGCCGTTGTCTCTATTTTTACCTTCAGATCGGTGATTCCGGTGATGTCCACCGATATCTCCTGCGGCTCAAATGAATTGGTAATGGTTGCTTCATAGAGAAGTTTCTCATCACCATATATTTTGATCCAGCCCTTGTCCTTTTTAGATTCACTGCCTTTGTGAGCGGCAAGAGTGCCGCGGAGCAGATTATAGCCCTTTCCAATATCATAAACTGCCTCTCCTCCACACGATAAATAGCCGCTGAGGGTATACCAGCCTTTTTGATGCCGATTACCTCTCGTATCCGCTTCATCTTCGCCGAGATGCCATTTCCCACTTTTTTGATATGCCTTCCTGTCAAAGAGAGAAACCGGTTGATAGGTCATATAATAGGCATAGTGGTTCTGCAGTTCTTCGTCATCCGGAAACTTCTGTATAGCCGGACGGAGAATGTCGGCGGCTTTGCTGTAATCCTTTTCGGGATCGACAAAGGCCGCGTTGGCTGCCTCCAAAGCGGCGGTGACATAGCTTTTTTCACAGGTGGCCTTTTCGGTCAACAAGTCCGTGTCCTCAGGCAGCGTTTTGACGGCATCGCTAATCACCCGCAGTGCTTCCTCGTAATTCTCTTCGCTCAAAGCCGCCGTCACTCTCTCCCGTACGCTCCCTTTATAGGCTATAACAGCCGTCCGCTGTTTTTGCTGAGCATCGGCATATTGGGAGTCGGCCTCCAGCACTTTTTCAAACTCCTCGATGGCGGCCTGATAATTCTTCAGTTCCAAAAGCTTACAGCCCGAATCGTAAGCAATTTTCGAGGCGTTTACTTCCGACAGACGTTGTTCATAGCCTGCTGTTTCCACATCGTTGATCTCCGCTAATGTTACCACCCGTACAACCGTTTTCAAAGCTGTTTTGGCCTGCTCATAGGTTCCATCATCCATCAAATAGGCGTCGATGACAGAATCCGCAAAATCGCACAGTGTTTCCTTCACCTCCTGTTCCCGGTGTAAATGGCCCCATACGGTATCGCTATACATATCGACAGCCTTTTGGTATTCTCCCGCTTCCAATAACTGCCTGAAATTTTTCGAATCGTAGTCCGCCTGATCAATCGGTGTCTCACTACCATACCCCTTTTCCATGGAGCCAGCGTCATTTTGACAAGCAGTCAGCCGCAGGAGCATCAGAACGCAGACAACCAGTACTCCACCAATGGCCGTCCCGCTTTTTGCCGCTTTTCTCGTCCGAATAAACCCGCTTCTCATTGTTCAACACTCCTTGACACATTTGACAGTCGGATATCCACTATTACCCGGGATTGTTTATTTTGCACCCATATAGGTGCAAAATAAACATATCATACCGATAGAATGTTGTCAAGCGAAATGTGCTCAAACAGGTGCAAACCATAATAATAGTATCGGATGACGCAATATGAACGCAGAATACGAAAAACAGGTAGGACAAAAAATACGGAAATTTCGCGAAGCGAAAAACATGACACAGGAGCAGTTGTCGGCGAAGCTTCAATTGGAAGGTTGCGATATTACCAGAAGCGCACTGGCAAAAATGGAAGTTGGGCAGCGCCACATCTATCTGGATGAGCTTAAGCTGCTCAAAGAACTGCTGGGTGTGGACTATGCCGATCTGCTCTGAGATTACGCGCCAATTGAAAGTGTCTATTTTCGACGATAAAAAAGCCCCGGGAGGACAACAAGGTATGTTGTCCTCCCGGGGTATCTGTTTCGCTGTTCAGTCCTCTTCCGGTCGATCCCAGTTGTGCCAGACGTTCTGCACGTCGTCGTTGTCCTCGAGCATATCGAGCAGCTTCTCCATCTTGGTCACAAGCTCCGGATCGTCGATGGCGCTCAGCACATCCGGCACCATCTCCACCTCGGCGGAGAGGAAGCTGTATCCTTTCGCCTCAAGGTCCTCACGGACGCCGGAGAAGTCGTCCGGCTCAGTCGTGATTTCGAAGACATCCCCGTCGGTCGAGAAATCCGCCGCACCCGCCTCGAGCGCATCCTCCATCACCTTGTCCTCGTCGAGGCCCTCCGCCTCAATGGCCAGCACACCCTTCTGATTGAACATGAAGGATACGCAGCCGGTCTGGCCAAGGTTGCCGCCGCACTTGTCGAAATAGTGGCGCATCTCGCCCGCCGTGCGGTTGCGGTTGTCGGTCAGGGTCTCCACGATGACCGCGATGCCGCTCGGGCCATAGCCCTCATACTGCAGCGCCTCGTAGTTGTCGGTGTTCCCCTCGCCCGCCGCCTTCTTGATGATGCGATCGATGTTGTCGTTGGGGACATTGTTGGCCTTCGCCTTGGCGATCGCGTCCTTAAGCTTCGAGTTGGAGGCGGGATCCGGACCGCCGCCCTCCTTGACCGCCACCGCGATCTCACGGCCGACCTTGGTAAAGATCTTGGCCTTCTGGCCGTCGGTCTTTTCCTTCTTGCGCTTGATGTTGTTCCATTTGGAGTGTCCCGACATGGATATAAAACCCCTTTTATTATAAAATCGGAAAAATACTGTCTGTTTTTTGAGTATAGCATATTCCGACGGCTTATGCAAGCCACAGCCCTCAAAGCAGGGTAAATTCATTTTTCCGGAAGGTCAACACCCCCTCATCCCGCAGGCGGCAGAGCACGGCGGACAGCGCGCTGCGGTCCGCCGACAGATAGTCGGCCAGCTCCTGTCGGTTGAACGGGATGCGAATCCGGCAACTCCCCTGCTGCCGCGCCTGCTCGGCCAGATAGGAG